>NZ_FOBK01000034.1:0-1596 GCF_900109815.1 Acinetobacter sp. DSM 11652 | reverse complement strand
AGGTTGCCAACCTAATGCAAAAAATATAGAGAATAGTGCAATGAATCAGCAACCTTATTTACTCCATTTTGGTCTACAGGGCTTTAAAGACTTTGCTCAATACAATCAGAGTGGCGTGGATAACCATCCTGTCGCTAGTTTTCGAGAATTAGATTTTTCACCACCGAACCTTGGTCAAATTAAGATTGAAAATGGCGCGAGTAGCTTAGCTATTGACCATGTTTTTTATGTATTAGGAACATCGTTTCATAAGGAAGATGGTATTGAGGTTATGACTGTTAATGCAGGCTTAAATAAAGAGGAGTTTGTACGTCCTGAGCAAGCCTATCAAGCTTATGCGAATTTAATGAAACGAGTGAATCAAGCGGGATGGAAACTTTATATTGCTCCCTATAACCCACGTATAGCGAAAGAAGATAATATGCGATATGTCATGAAGTGGGGCTATTCGATTGATCCAAGCTATATTTTTAGTTATGAGGAATGGCAAAACATCATGAATGCGAGTGGTGGTGGGTCTTTGGGTTATCGCTTATACGCTAATGGTCTTTTATTGAATATATACATCAGTCAAACTCAAAAAACTGAAGATGGTAAAGAGCAATATATTGTTCGTTATACTTTTAACACCATTCGTTATGATCAACGAGATGCCTTAAGTGATTCAGAAAACAATATTAATGCTTATACAATGACTCCATTGGAGTTAAAACAAGCGTTTGAAAAGGAAGAACGAAGAACTCAAAGATCTAGAGAGTATGATGAAAAAGAAGCAATTGCTGAAGGTTATCGTATAGATGAGAGCTATGTTGGTCCTGATCTTTGGCAATATGTGAAATAATTAAAAATTTCTAAAATTAAAATACACCGTACGAAACTCAGGTTAATCCTGAGTTTTTTGTTCGATCTGTTCATTTGAAGCAAACATACCAGGATTAGTGATCCTAATATTTTCCTGACATTGAGAACAAAGCATTAGCCCAGCAAACAACTTAACATTCTGCCTATTTCCACAAAGCGTACATGGTTTAGATAACTGAATAATATTGTCCATTATTTAATCCTGTTTAGAAAAATTTCTTTCAGCGTATAAAGTACCTTTGCTCTGCATACTTCTTATCTCATCTCTAGTAGCATCATTTTTCATCATCAGCCATACCAACATCATGTATGTTGTACTGAAATCCTCATAATATTTCTCCGATAAACTATTTTTCAGCTCGAAATCATCTAAACGCTGCTCTAGCCTATCTACAAGGTTTTCAATTCGATTAGCCTGTTGAGTTACAGCATTAGACTGAAAATGATTAGATAAAATCTTACTGAATAACTTACTGGTTCTAATCCCCTCTGATTCTGCTAATTGATCATAAAATTCAGCAATCTCAGGTAGTAACCTTACCGCATAAGTTTTGACTTTATTGCCCATAGAATGAAAAACCTCACACCATTTTATTTTGTACAAAAAAATATATTTATATTTCATATATATAAATAAAAAATATAGCCATAAAACTGTACAAATTAAAAATTAAATTTGTACAAACTTTTATTATTTTTTATCAGATATTTAAAGAAAAAAATAGCTTTTTTTTT
>NZ_FOBK01000007.1:0-171400 GCF_900109815.1 Acinetobacter sp. DSM 11652 | reverse complement strand
ATCCATTAGAAAAAAGTGATATCCGTTTCCAAGGGCAATATTACGATGAGGAAACAGGATTACATTACAACCGTTACAGATATTACGAACCATTTTGTGCGCGCTATGTAAGCAAAGATCCGATCAGTCTATTAGGTGGTTTAAATAACTTCGCTTATGTAAGTGATCCGAATCAGTGGGTCGATCCAATGGGGTTGCAAGTTGGAATAGGATTTAGTAGTAAAAATAATACAGTGATTATTACAGATGTTGATACGAAACAATCAATGAGGATAGGTGCTTTCACTGGTGGTCATATTAGTCAAGAGGGAGTATTTAACGCTAATGGAAATAATTACGAAAAACCAATACCACCAGGATCATATTATATAACGGAATATCCTAATCCAGACAGACCCAATAATAATCATTGGTACGGGTTATTAAAAATTGATGAAAAAATTGATGATGAGACTATAGACCAATTTGGTAATAAACGATTCGGTTTTCGCCTTCATCCGCGTACTGTTAGTCATGGTTGTGTAACAATCAGTAGTTTTGATCAACAAGGTAGAGAGAGTTGGGGTAAATTAAAGGAAATGCTTGACAAAACATCGACTTCAACGATTGAGTATGAGGATAAATGGTACAGAAAGAATAGACAGCTTAAACTTTATGGAATATTACATGTTAAATAAATTAGAATGGAATATGTTATGATTTTAAAAAAAATTTCTTACATTTTTTTTGTATTAATTTTGGCTATATTGATATTATATTTAGCTTTATTATATAAATTTAAATCGATTGATTCGAGGTTTCAATTAGAGTCATCTAAAGTTTTAATTTCTTTTTTCCTTAAAGATTTTTATTTATTTGGTGGGTTAGAAAAGCAGTCATTAGAAATTGAAAGAAAAAATCAAAAAGACCAAGATGATTTTTACTATTCAATAATAATATTGGGCTCAAAAAATTTAGAGTATAATGGTGGTGGCTTGTTGCTTTTAAATGAATTATTATCAAAGAGGGATAATACAAATTTAATTCTAAAAATAAAAAAATTTAAAAATAGTAAGGGTTATGAAAGTCTTAATAAAACAGATAAGGATTCAATAAATTATTGGGAAAATATATTATTAGAAAATAATAGCTCTATTAGATCTCTCTCATAAGTCAAAAAAAGATCTATCCCTTGCTGACTATTTGTACCGAATAATTTTAAATATTCATGCATAATTTGCGAACGAAATACATCGACTCAAAGAAGCTCTCTGAAACACAGTTTAAGCGATATACAGGCATCTCATGGTCAACCTTTGTTTTAATGACTGAACAGCTAAAAATGCTTGTACCTGCTAAAGGTAGACCATCTAAGTTAAGTGTAGAAGATCAAATCCTTCTGTGCTTAAGTTATTGGCGGGAATATCGAACATTGTTTCATGTCGCAACGAGTTATGGTGTGTTAGAGCTTACTGCTTTAAGAATCGTCCGCCACGTAGAAGATTGCGTGATCAAGTCTAATCTATTTAATTTACCCAAGAGTTTGGCTAAAGGCGAAGGTATCGATTGGAATGTGGTGATCGTAGATGCCACAGAAATTCCAATTCAAAGACCTAAAAAAACAGAAGAAATGCTATAGTGGTAAGAAGAAGGCACATACTTTTAAAGTACAAGCCATTATCCATTATAGAACACAGCAAGTTCTAAGTTTATGCACGAGTCGTGCTGCAGTACATGATTTCGAGCTCTTCAAACGTAACCTGAATCAAATTCCTAAAGGGTCTTTTATCCTTGCAGATAAAGGCTATCAAGGGATTTATACGGTGTATCCAAATAGTCTATTGCCATTAAAAGCAAAAAAGCACTGTAAACTAGAACCTGAGCTAAAAGTTTACAATCAAGAAATCAATAAAAGAAGAATTGGGATTGAGCATGTATTTGGGACTTTGAAGACCTTCAAAATCCTTGCTGAGCGATATCGCAACCGTGGCAAAAGATTGGGATTAAGATTCAGTTTAATCGCAGGGATTTATAATTTAGAACTGATTAAAAAATGATTTATGAAAGAACCCTATTGTTTACTAGTATTAAAGTTAATACATTAGAAACTAAGTGTTAGTGATTACTGTGCATGTTGAATATCTGAAATGACGATATTGCTTCTAGTTCAGCATTGCTGAATAAAGTTACTACAGAGTTAAATCAAGATAAAATCGATTTAAATAATAGGAAAATAAAACACTCCATAAAAAAACCGAGCAAAAAAGCTCGGTTTTTAATGTACAAGTTTTTATTTTTCAACAAAAGCACGTTCAATCACATAATCACCAAGAACACCCATACGTGGAGATTCTTTTAGGCCATGTTGATCAAGAAGTGCAGCTACATCGTCGAGGAATGCAGGAGAACCACATAACATTGCACGGTCAGTTTCAGGATTAAAACGAGGTAAGCCGATTTTCTCGAAAAGAGCACCAGTTTCAATCGCAGTTGTAACACGACCTTGAGTATGAAAGTCTTCACGTGTAACTGTTGGGTAATAAATTAACTTTTCTTTCGCACCAAGTTCCCCAAAGAACTCATGGTTTGGAATTTCATTTTGAATAAGGTCTTGATACGCCAACTCTGAGATATAACGTGTACCGTGTACAACGATGATTTTCTCGAAACGCTCATAAGTTTCTGGATCACGGATAGTCGAAAGGAAAGGAGCTAAACCAGTACCTGATGATAAAAGATACAAGTTTTTACCAGGATTTAAATCATCAAGAACAAGTGTACCAGTCGGTTTTTTAGAAACTAAAATTTCATCACCAACTTTTACTTTTTGTAGGATTGATGTCAAAGGACCATCTGGAACTTTAATAGAGAAAAACTCAAGTTCTTCTTCATAGTTCGCGCTAGCAATCGAATATGCACGCATTAAAGGCTTGCCATTGACTTCTAAACCAATCATCACAAATTGACCATTTTTAAAACGCAATGCTGTATCGCGAGTCGTTTTAAAACTGAATAATGTGTCATTCCAGTGGTGTACGTGAGTAATCTTTTCGACGTTAAAAGCAGCCATTAAAGGTCTCAATAAATTATCAAATTAGAACAGCTTGCTATTCTAAACTAAAACCATTCTCGATAAACTGAATATATTTAATTGAGCTTATCAAAAAAAGTGATTATGAATGAGCTGACTTTACCTGTGATTGGTATAATGAGATCTCCCTACAAAGAAAAGTTTGGTATTCCACGTCAGCCAAATTTAGTAAATATTGAAAGTTATATTGAACTATTGGCGCCATATAATGATGAATTGGCTTTTGAAGGTATACATGATTTCAGTCACTTATGGCTGATTTGGCAGTTTCACGATAATAAAAATCAGAATAATCAAAAATTTAAGCCTCAAGTCAGACCACCACGTTTAGGTGGAAATAAAAAAGTGGGGGTCTTTGCGACAAGAAGCATGTACCGTCCAGCACCTATCGGTATGTCAGTCGTACAATTCAAAAGACTTTTTAAAGAAGGTGATTCTTTGAGGTTGTATGTGTCTGGTAGTGATTTACTAGATGGAACACCAGTTATCGATATCAAACCATATATTCAGTATTCTGATGCCGTGATTGAGGCGACGAGCGGTTATGCACAGGATAAGCCAATTCAAAAAGTTGTTATTTGGTCAAAAACTGCTGAAATTCAACGAAATGAGCTGTTGGTGCAACAACATGTTGCAGAAAGTTTAATCAAAGAATTGGAGCAAGTTCTATCATTTGATCCAAGACCATCTTATCAAAATGATCCTGAGCGAATTTATGGGCTAAGTTTCGGCCTCTTAAATGTCAAATTTAAAGTGGATACTGAGGTTGAGATCGTTGCACTGGAACTTTGTGCAAACGAATAAATTGTTGGACTGATGTATTTAAAGCTGAATTTGATCTAATGAATTTAATTGTAAATTCTGAATAGGCTAAAGGCTAATGTTGAATAAAGAATTTGCTATAGTTGGGCTCAAGGAATGGGGCAATTTGAATGAATTTTAATTTTGAAATTGATACAACATGGTGTTTAGAACAACTACTAAAAGATGGTCGTATTTTAGAACGAGATAAGTTGCTCATACAAACCCGACACCGCCAAAAAGATCAATTTAAATGGCATCCATTGCAGTGGATTGCTCATTTTGAATTGGTAGATCAAGTTCAACCTCAACATAAGTTAACATTGCAACGCTTATGTGAGTGGTTAGCATTAAAAACACAACTCCAATATTATGTGATCGACCCGCTTAAAGCAGATGTTGCAGCACTGACTCAGGTCATGTCACAAGAATATGCATTCAAAAATAAAATTCTTGCTGTGGAAGTGCATCCTGATCAGATCTTAATTGGTACAGATCAACCATTCTTGGATGATTGGGTCAAGAATTTAGAAAAGAGCTTAAGTCCTAAAAAAATTGTTAAGGTTTTATTGAATCCAGAGCAGTTACAACGTTACTTGATTGAATATTATCAAGTGAGCCGAGCAGTAAACTCCTCTCAATATTCAGGAGCTTACGACCGACAGAGCCGAGGTGTTGAATCCCTTTTACAATTGGGTGATAGTCAAAATCCTGATGCCAACGATCAGCACATCGTAAAATTAGTCGACTGGTTGCTTCAATTTGCCTTTGAACAGGGTGCGAGTGATATTCATCTTGAGCCTCGTGCGGAGAAAGGACGTGTTAGATTCCGTATCGATGGTGTGCTGCATACGATTTATAACATGCCTAGCAATACACTCACGGCAGTAATTTCTCGTATTAAAATTCTGGGTCGTATGAACGTTGCAGAAAAACGACGTCCTCAGGATGGGCGTTTAAAAACGCGTACACCTAAGGGTCAAGAAACTGAACTGCGTTTATCAACTCTGCCTACTGCAGCAGGCGAAAAAATGGTAATGCGAATTTTTGATCCTGAAGTATTAGTGAGGAGTTTCCAACAACTGGGTTTTGAAGGAAAACTGCTAGAACAATGGAATGCCATTACCAAAAATAGTCACGGCATCATTTTAGTGACAGGTCCAACTGGTTCAGGTAAAACCACAACCCTGTATTCATCAATGAAACAACTTGCGACTGAGCAATTAAATGTTTGTACGATTGAAGATCCTATCGAGATGATAGAGCCGAGCTTTAATCAGATGCAGGTAAACCCTGCAATTGATCTTCATTTTGCCGATGGTGTACGTGCCCTCATGCGCCAAGATCCAGACATTATCATGGTAGGGGAAATCCGAGACCAAGATACAGCGAATATGGCGATTCAAGCTGCGTTAACAGGTCATCTCGTACTTTCAACACTTCATACAAACGATGCACCTTCAAGCTTGACTCGTTTACATGATCTAGGGGTGCAGCCATTTTTAACAGCGGCAACAATCTTAGGGGTATTGGCGCAAAGGTTAGTCAGAAAATTATGTTCTCATTGTAAAGAAAAACGGGAAATTAATGCTCAAGAATGGGAGCATCTGACCTATGGGTATTTAGTGAAGATGCCTGCTCAAGTGTATCATGCCAAAGGTTGTGAACATTGTCGTCACACAGGATATAAGGGGCGGGTGGGTATATATGAATTTATGCCTGTGTCTCTAGAAACAAAACAAAAAATCAGTGCTAATCTTAATTTAGATGAATTACGTGCTCACGCAAAAAAAGAAGGTGTAGAACCGTTGCGTATTGCGGGTGCTCGAAAAGTCCTTGAAGGGGTAACGACATTAGAAGAGGTGCTAAGAGTCGTACCACTAAGTTAATTGTCAAAGATTAATAAATATTCATATTTCTTAAGATTCGCTTCAGCATTGTTTGTTTTAATAGCTTTATCGAAACAAACATCACTTGAAAAGGTATAGAAAATGAAAATGTTTAATCAAGCTTTAATTGCGACAGCTTTAGTCGGTGCAACTACATTTGCAATGGCTAATACGGCAGTGAACCAAAGTGCTGTTAATCATGCAGCCATTGCACCACAAGCAATTACGACTGTTAAAAGTGCTTTAACTGCCAAAGATGATACGCCAGTGAAATTAAAAGGCTATATTGTTAAGGCAACTGGTGATGAAAAATATCAATTCCGCGATAGCACAGGTGTGATCACTGTGGATATTGATGATGAACTTTGGCAAGGTAAACCAATCTCTGCAAAAACACCTGTTGTATTAATTGGTGAAGTGGATATTGATTATAAGCCTGCTAAGCGTGTAGAAATTGATGTAGATCAAGTTCAATTTTAATGAGCTATTTACTGAATTGAGTATTTGATTTATGGCTTTTAAGTACTCAAACCAAAAAACCACATTCTCCAGAAATGTGGTTTTTTTATGCATCTTTTTTTGAAAAACTTTATAGTGAATGAATTGTGGCTTAGTGAAGAGAGACATGCGTATATTATTAGCAGAAGATGATGTGTCACAAGCTGAAAGTATCAAAGCTTGGTTAGAAATGGATGGATATAGTGTTGATTGGGTCGAGCGTGGAGATCATGCGATATTAGCAATTGAGCAGCATCAATATGATTGTTTATTACTTGATCGTGGATTACCGAAAGCAACTGGTGATGATATTCTGACACATTTAAGAAAACACCAACACAATACACCAGTTATTTTTATTACAGCCCAAGACAGTATCCAAGATCGTGTTGGAGGACTTGATTTGGGGGCTAATGATTATCTAGTTAAACCATTCAGTTTAGATGAGCTCTCGGCGAGAGTGAGAGCACAACTACGTACTCAGCACAAAGGCACGTCTCAAATCCTAATGTTTGGATCCGTGAGTTTGGACCCCCAAGCCAAAGTTGTTAAATTAAATTCAGAAATTGTCAATCTCACAGCGAAAGAGTACCAAATTTTATATAAGTTAATGCAACATCCTGAACGTGTTGTGACACGTGAGCAACTAGAAGAGTCCTTATATGCTTGGGGTGATGAAATTGAAAGTAATGCAGTTGAAGTTTATATTTATCAGATTCGGAAAAAAATAGGCTCAACCATGATTAAAACGATTCGTGGATTAGGTTATCGAATGAATCTAGATCAGACTTAAGGTAGAACAGTGTTGGATCAGCACCCTATTTCTTTACAGAATCGTCTTGTTAAGTCTTCAATGCTCAGTTCGATGTTGGCGGGCGTTGTCGCATTAATTCTTTTATTGGTGATCTCGCTTTACCAGAACATGCAGACCCATGACAATATGATGGATGAAATCGCCGATTTGATTTTGGTCAGTGATATTTCAAGTCATGTGGGAAATGAGTTAGATGATTTAAGTGAACAATTTGATATCAAATATGAATTAAAGCTCGATGAACTTATTTTGATTGAATCGCAAGACCTTGCTTTCAGTCAAATTGGTTCCAAGGTCTTTTTTCAGAATGATCACTTTGGTTTTGTTTGGCTAGAAGGACGATTATTTCGTTATTACAGTGAGCAAAGCGATCAGCAAATTCTAACTATGCTTCAACCCATGTCAGCGCGTGTTGATCAGTTATTCAAAAGTTTGCTGGGCTACGGTGGTGTTCTCATTATTTTATGGGGCATTCAATGGTTTATTCTACACTTTATTATACGACGTCAGTTTCGATCTATTCACCAACTTTCAAAATTAATATCGCAAAAGACCGTTAAGGATTTATCACCGATTACACCTTCAAAACCAGAACTAAAAGAACTGCAACCTATTGTGAGTCAAATAAACCAAATGATGGAGCGTTTAGATCGGGCAATTACTGCGGAACAACGTTTTACAGCAGATGCATCCCATGAATTAAGGTCGCCACTTTCAGCGATTCAAATGCGGTTACAACTTTTAAAACGAAAATACCAGTCTGATCATGAGGATTTGTCACAAGACTTAGAGCAGATTCTAAAAGATGTGAGTAGAGGCTCAAATATTTTAGAAAATTTACTTTTGTTGGCTAGACTTGACCCATCTTCAACGCAAGATGTACCTATACAGTCCATAGATTTAGACCGTTTGACGAAAGAGGTTTTACATTCAGTACAACCTTTGAGCCAAGAAAAAAACATTCAGTTTAAAACTGAGTTAGGAAATCATGCGATTAATGCAAATCCTGAGTTAATGTTTAGCTGCATCCGAAATTTAGTCGATAATGCAATCCGCTATACGCCACCGAATGGAATCGTTGATATTTCAATCAAACAAAATAATAATGAAATTCTATTTGTGATTGAAAATGAAGGTCACGGCATTGAGCAAACAGTAATTGATCGGCTGGGAGAAAGATTTTATCGTAAGTTAGGCACACGTACATCGGGCTCAGGATTAGGATTATCAATTTGCCGTAAAATTGTCGAACTACACCAAGCCGAGATTGTATTTAAGAAATCGGAGTTAGGTGGGTTAAAAGTTGAAATTAAATTTCATTAAAATTAATTATCAACAAATTTGAAGAAATAAAATTAAAGAAGCAGTATGCGCTGATTCATACTGCTTAGTTCCACGATTATTATTATCAAATTTTAGAATTTTTATTTTGTCAAAATGAGTCGATTATTTCGTGTGAGACGAAGGCGATATTCTTCTCCTGCATGCATGATGCGAATTTCTCTGCCTAGAGCAAATAGATTATTTGAGTGAAGCATTGGTAATGCTTGGTGGTTTTCGTTATTACGTGTGAATAAGCTAAATGGTGCGTTCATTCCTTGGACTCCGTGGTATGTGGTGAACGATTTAAATGATAATCATTATCGAATAGGGCTGTCAACGATAATTTTTCTCATTTATAAAAAAACATAAAATGCTTACAATTAAGCACTCATTTTTTGAAAGATAATCATGTCAAAAAAAACTCTTAATGTTTCTATAGCGTTGTTATTCCACAAAAATCAAGTTCTTGTCGGGTGGAGAGAAGTCTCTTTACATCAGGGGGATAAAGCTGAGTTTCCTGGAGGAAAAGTGGAGTTAGGTGAAACTCCTGAACAAGCTTGCAAGCGTGAAGTTCAAGAAGAGGTGGGAATTTTTCTAGATCATGTCTATTTATTCGATATTATTACGCATGAATATGAAGATCTAATCGTAAAATTGCACATTTATCAGGCTTATGTAGATCAGTCTCTACTAGATCATATTGAAAGTCCTTGGACATGGCATGATCGTTCAGCACTAACCATTTTGAATTTTCCTAAAGCCAATGATGCCATTGTTAAACGACTACTCTGGCCGAATAAAATGGCAATAAAAAATATAGATCGTCTCGATACAACCATTGATCTTAATCGAGTTAGCTATTTGAGAACTGAAAATGCTTTAGATTTTGCGCTGCAACTCAACCAGTATAATCAACTGGATCAGCTCATTATCAATCGTGATGTGTGGATAGGATTATCAGAATCAAATCAGAAAAAAGTATTTGCCGTACAATTTAAACATGATCAATTGATGCAATTAAATTCTGATTCATTTATGGAGGAATGGAAGGGCATTAAACGCATCGCATCCTGTCATGACCATTCTAGTGTCAGTCGAGCTGTAGCGTTAGGTTTTGATGCAATATTTTTAAGTCCAGTACTGTGTACAACATCGCATCCTCAGCAAGCACCCTTAGGTTGGACGCAGTTTGAATTGTTATCAAAAGATATACATATACCAGTTTATGCGCTAGGCGGTATGAAGCCTGAATTATTAGATCAGGCCATACAACATGGAGCTTATGGAATTGCTGGTATTCGTGCTTTTTAAAGGCATTAAAAAAGCAAAACTCATGCTTACATCAAAATTTCTTGATTTGGTTTTGTGCTTCTTGGATGAGTTTTTGATTTTTTTGGAGTTGACCTGATTTCAAAATAATTTGCCAAAGTTGTCGCTTCATCGTTGCTGTTTGAGCATAACTGAGACCTCGTTTTGCCAACGATTCAGCATTTTTTGCCTCATTTTTTTGATTGGCAATCATCGCGAGATACATATAGGTCTCTGCAGATTGAGGGGCAAGTCTTTGTGCTTGGAGTGCGGCTTTCTCAGCTTCACTCCATTTTGCTTGACGAAATGCATGATGGGTTTGTTGCATTAGATTTTTAAATGCGGGAAGTTGGCGGCCATCATCGAATTTTTGAGTTGAGCTTTTCTGTTCAGGAATAACAATTTGTAATTGTTCCCGTTTAATCTCAGGTCGATCGTAAGGCGTAATTTTAATACCATCGGCATCTTTTTGAGATGGTGTTGTTTTAGTCTCAGCTTGTTTAGGTTTCTGAGACGGTTGTGAGTTTTTAGGGGAGGTTAAAGTTTGGCAACCGCCTAAGAGTAATATGCTGGCGAATAGTACGCTAAAATTCAGTTTTGTCATTAACCTTAACTCCTCCTAAACTTATTTTAAGGATTATAACTTCCACTCGAAAGTACTCGAGTGGCATTCGTATTTAAATCCCGTTCCATTTCTGTTTCGCTCTCACGAATATATTGGTCGATGCTGTCTTCTGCTGGAATTTCTTCTGCATTCGTTTCAGGAACGTAAGTCGGCTCTACTTGGTAGTGTGGTAAGCCACATGCTGTTGCGCGACGAGGAACAGTATATTTAAGTATCGGTACATAGAGCGCACCTTGACAACCTTGTGCTGAAAGCTCACCGCTATTTGAGTCAATCCAATGCCACTGTACTTCATCAGGTTGACGTAAATTGACAGGTTTTTGCTTCAGTTGCTTCATTACGTTGGTCCACACGGGTAAAGCGCCAGATGAGCCCGTTAAGCCTGTCACTTTATTATCATCTAATCCAAGCCAGACAACTGCCAAATGATTACCTGAATACCCCGCGAACCACGAGTCCCTTGTATCATTGGTCGTACCTGATTTACCCGCTAGATTTAGATTCGGAGCGAGGCCGTTATAAGCAGCACGTCCTGTACCTGCCGACATCACACGTTGTAATCCGTAATTTAAAATATAAGCAGCCGATGGGTCGATCGTTTGTTGAACATTTAAACTGTAGCGATTAATGAGCTGCCCATTGGTATCAACAACTGTTCGGATAGATTTTGTAGGATATTTAAACCCTCCAGTTGCAAAGTTGCCATAAATATTCATGATTTCCATAGGCGACATTTCAACAGCCCCTAAGAAAATCGATGGGTAATTTGGAATAGGTGAAGTCACGCCAAACTTCATTAAATGATTGGTAAATGAAGAAAGTCCAAATTCTTGTCCTAAGCGAACTGTAGATAGGTTATACGAATTGGCTAAAGCTTGAACCATTGGGACGTAACCATACGAAGTTCCGCTATAATTTTTGGGTGTCCAAGTCTGATTGCGATCGACTGGCACACTAATTGGCGAGTCTTCGATTGCCGTCGCCCAGTTATAACGACCAGATTCCAAAGCAGTTAGGAAAATAACAGGTTTTAATAATGAGCCTACCTGACGTTTTGCATCAACTGCGCGGTTAAAACCTGTGAAGTCAGATACTGAACCTACGGCTGCAATCAATTCACCATTTTCAGGGTGAGAAACTAATACCGCGCCTTGAAGCTCTTTCAAGCGTGCAGGATTGGTCTTAGACAGTCTTGATACTGAATCTGTAAATGATTTTTGTACTTTGATTTGTGCGATTGGATCTAATGTGGTGAAAATTCGAAGACCTTGTTTCGTTAAATCGCTTTCTTGGTATTCTGTTTTGAGTTGACGACGAACGATGTCTAGGAAATCAGGGAAGCGAGCTGGGCCTAAAGTCGGTTTTTTAATCACGTTTAAAGGTTTAGCTGACTCAGTTTCATATTGCTCTTCAGTCAAATATCCCATGACTAACATATTGTTTAGAACAACATTACGGCGTTTTAATGCACTTTCAGGATTTCTCCAAGGATTGTATAAGCTAGGACCTTGAACGAGTCCGACAAGGAAAGCCTGTTGCGCTATACTCAATTCTCTAAGTGGTAAACCAAAATAAAATTGAGACGCTAAACCATAGCCATTGATCGAGTAATTACCATTTTGTCCTAAATTAACTTCATTCAAATATGCTTCCAGAATTTCATCTTTGTCATAATGAAACTCAAGCAACAACGCCATAAAGGCTTCATTCACTTTACGTTTGATTGTACGTTCAGGGGTCAAATAAAAGTTTTTAACCAATTGCTGTGTGAGTGTAGAACCACCTTGACGCTTACCACCAGTAACGTTGCTTACAACTGCGCGTGCTGTACCACGAAACGAGACGCCGTGATGATGATAGAAGTTGCGGTCTTCAGTGGCAATAAGCGCTTGAATTAAAGGTTTAGGAACACGATTGAGTTTAATGAGAACACGGTCCTCGTTGTGTTGAGGGTAGATTCCCCCAACTAACATTGGTTCTAGACGGGCAATCCCCGTACTCGATGGTTTTGTTGCTTTAATCTCTGAAATTTGACTAGCGCCAAAACTGACTTGGAGGATTTGTTCTGGTTCTACACTATCACCAAAATCGAAGCCACGCGTGTGGACATATATAGTATTGCCTTGAACCAAAAAATTACCTGGCTTGGTATAGTCTTCAGCGTTTTTATAACCCAACAGACCTAGCTCTTGAATGAAGTTTTGTTGCTCAACGGGTGCATTAGCATAAACTTCCAAGGGGCGTGCATATACTTTCGCTGGAATATCCCAACGATTGCCTTCAAATTTATCGCGAATAATATTATCTAAGCGGATTAGATAAATACTAAAAGCCACAAATGCAGAAATCACCAGCACTGAGAAAATCAATGCAATTAAGCCAATACCACGTTCAAACTTCATAGATCAAAAAGCAAAACCCTGTTTTATTGCGCTCATCATGCGAAGCTTTTTTATAATTTGCAATAATTAAACTGTGAATTTATGCCTTTTTTAGATAAATGTAATGATTTATCTAATTCAATATTAAGGAGAAAATTAAGATTTTAAGTTGGGGAAATGTGAAATTATTCGTGAAATTCATAACATGAAACAGGCTTGAAATATGTAAGTCACAGAATGATGATGATATGATACTCAACAATTCATCTGGAGCCGTAGCATACGTGCAACTTTCAGCAAAGTCATTTCGTAATATTGGATTAATTGGACGACCAGATAAATCATCTGTGGTTGAGACTTTAAGTCTAATTCATGACCATTTGATTAGTTTAGGTTTGCATCCAGTTTTTGATTCAGAAACCGCTAAATTGGTCCCTTATAAAAATTCGCAAACGGTCAGTCGAGCTTTATTGGGTGAAGTTACAGATTTGGTGATTGTCGTAGGTGGTGATGGTTCATTGCTTCAAGCGGCTAGATCTTTAGTGAAATACAATACTCCCGTCATCGGGGTAAACCGTGGGCGTTTAGGTTTCCTAACAGATATCAAACCGACAGAAGTGTTATTTAAATTAGATCAAGTCTTGAAAGGTGAGTTTCAGCTAGATCGCCGTTTTTTATTAGAAGTCGAAGTTCGTAGTAAAAATGAACTGATTTATGATGCAATAGCATTGAATGATGTGGTGCTGCATTCAGGTAAGTCAGTCCATATGATTGAGTTTGATCTTCATATTGATGGTCAATATGTTTATCGCCAACACAGTGATGGTTTGATTGTATCGACACCTACGGGTTCAACAGCATACGCACTTTCTGGTGGCGGTCCAATTTTGCACCCAAGTATGGATGCGATCGCGCTAGTGCCAATGCACCCGCATACGCTTTCTTCTCGTCCGATTGTGGTGGGTGGTCAAAGTGAAATTAAAATTCAAATTCGTAAGAATCGAGTGTTGCCAATGGTGAGTGCTGATGGGCAACACAGTGTTTCTTTAAATGAAGGTGATTGGTTGCATATTCGCAAACATCCTTTCAAACTTACTTTATTACATCCACCTGGATACGACTTTTATATGGCATGTCGTACCAAACTAGGATGGAATCAAGATTACGATTCATTTCATCAGCAGGACTAAACATGAATATTGAACAAATGTTATCAGTTTTGGATGCAGACATCGTTGCTCGTTTAAGAACTGCCGTTGAAATCGGTAAATGGCCAAACGGTGTAGCTTTAACTCAAGAGCAGCGTCAGATTTCAATGCAAGCAGTCATTGCTTGGGAAGCTAAAAATCTGCCAGAAACAGAAAGATCAGGGTATATTGATAAAGGTCATAAAGAGGAAGGTGATGAATGTGATTCACATGTTCCAGAGCCAGAATTTCAACCTATACGTTTTGTATAATGTTCTATGCTTAAAAAAGACACCTGATGGTGTCTTTTTTTAATCCGAAGTTAAACTCGATGACGTGATTTTGCCAGTATTCTTGAGCCAAAGTCTGCGCTTGTGTAAATTTATCAGCCACATTCATGGTGTAAAGTGCGATTGCCATAGTTTCAATAACAGCCACCTCTCCGTAAGTATGTTGGGAATCACCTAACCATATTTCTTTGAAAGTATCTAAGTTCAACTCTTCTTCAATTGCTGAACGATCAGCTGTGAGTTTCGGAAGTTCAAGCTCATACAGTTCACCGTCTCGTATACCGCAAATTAAGGTTTTTGCATCTGGGTTTCGTTCAAATTCACCGCCTTCACCTTTAATCACCGCACTGTTAACGTAACCTAATTTGGCGGCAGTCTGTTGATGAGAACTGCGGTACGCAGGGTGAAATATCGCTTGTAAAGTGGCTTTGGCATTGAAGGGATTGATGAGTCGTGAAAGCGTATGAATGGGTGAGCGTAAGCCCATGATATTGCGTAATGCAATTAAGTCACTCAAGGTAGGTGAAATGGCTTCGAGTGGTATATAGGCAAAGTTATGCTGATTAAGTTCTGATGCCACTTCGTTTTCATTTTGACAAATGGTATAACCTAAATACTCTAAAACTTGTTCTGTATATAATCGATTAATGGTATGTCCAGAAGCCCCATGCATTACAATACGATGACCATGTTTTGCTAAGGTTAACGCCGATAAGATAAACCACGGATAGTGTTTGCGTTTCCCCGCGTAAGAAGACCAGTCTAGGTCGACATCAATAGCTCTAAATTTAAGTTGATCACGAGTCGCTTGCACAAAGCCAGCCAGTTCATCTACAGATTCTTCTTTCACTCGTAAAAGCATTAAAAAAGCACCCAGCTGAACGTCTAATACCTCATTTTTTAAAATCATCTCAAATGCTTGATAGGCTTCTTCATAGGTCAGTGATCGCGCACCATTTTTTCCTTTGCCAAGAATACGAACAAATTGCGCAAATGGATGTTCAAAGTCTTTATATAAATTACGTTTTGTATTCATGATCAATGCAGTTGGATGTTCTTAATGACATTGTAACGTGGAATGATGCTTCGAATAAAAGCTAAATATCAAATTCAATGATCAAGCATTATTTTTAGCTTTTGAGACTGACCAAATTGTATGAATTTTCAAGCGCTTTTGTCCATGACAACTGGAAAAAAACGGGATAGCATGAAAACTTATAAAAAAATGAAGTGTAAGGAACACAAGAATGTTGGCATATGATGCAGATTTAGAATTATTCCGTGATAATTTCAAACGTTTTATGAGTGAGCACGTTGCTCCTTATTATGAGCAGTGGGAACGTGAAGGAAAAATGCCACGTTCAGTGTGGAATGCACTTGGTGAAAATGGCTTCTTGTGCGTAGATGTTCCTGAAGAATACGGTGGTTATGGTGTTCCAACAGAATATTCTTTAATGTTGGTTGAAGAGTCGGCACGTGCAGGTTATAGCGCATTATCGACAGGTATTTCATGTCACTCAGAAATTGCAGCACCATATATTTTACATATCGCGAACGAAGAACAAAAAAAATACTGGTTGCCAAAAATGGTTTCTGGTGAAGTGGTCGGGGCAATTGGAATGACAGAGCCAGGTGCTGGTTCTGATTTACAAGCCATCCGTACGAATGCCATTTTGAATGGTGATCATTATATTTTGAATGGCTCTAAAACCTTTATTTCAAATGGTCAGCATGCAGATTTGGTTGTGCTTGCCGTTAAAACAGATCCTCAGGCACGTGCTAAAGGCGTCTCACTTCTATTGGTTGATACTCATTTAGAAGGGTTTAAAAAAGGCACAAATCTCGACAAAATCGGTTTGCATTCCCAAGATACTTCGGAACTCTTTTTTGACAATGTAAAAGTTCCAGCTGATCAGCTTTTAGGTCAAGCGGGTCAGGGATTTGCATATTTGATGCAAGAATTACCACGTGAGCGGACAGCGATTGCTGCGACAGCATTAGGGGCAATTCGAGGTTCAATTGATGTGACTGTTCAATATGTCCAAGAGCGTCAGGCCTTTGGTCAAAAAATTGGACAATTCCAAAATTCTCGTTTTGTTTTAGCACAAGCGAAAATCGATGAACTGGCTACAGCCGCGTTTTATAATCAAAACCTAGCATTGTATAAAGAAGGGAAATTGGATGTTGAAACAGCAGCTGCATTAAAAAGTTTCAGTACAGATATGCAAATGAAAGTGGCGGATAATCTACTGCAACTCTTTGGTGGCTATGGCTATATGACGGAATATCCTATTTCACGCTTCTTTGTGGATGCACGTATTCAACGAATCTACGGCGGAACCAACGAGATCATGAAAGAAATCGTAGCACGTGGCATGCTAGGACGTTAATTTTCTATCCATATTTACATCTCGTTTGAGGAATACAAGCGAGATGTATTCAAATGTGTTTTCAATTTTAAAACTTATAGAGCGAACTGATTTTAAAAAAAAGATTAAAGCTATCCTATTCATTGACCTTGTCTTTTTTTCTAATTTATAGTTCATATTGGATTGATGATTATTTCAACTGTATATTTTTAAGTCTTATTGCCATAAAGTTTGGTTGCTTAACATTTGAAAGCTAACTATTGTTATACTGTTTACATAACTGATTCTGTAAGGCGACATTACAATGATCAACGATGATCAAAACACGACGAATTCTTTAGACTTAGCTAAAATCCGCGAAGATATCGACTCAGTAGATCAACAACTCCAACAACTGATTAACCGTCGAGCACGACTTGCTGAAGCTGTAGCAAAAGCAAAATTTGCTTCTGAAGAAAATCCAATGTTTTATCGTCCTGAGCGCGAAGCACAAGTTTTGCGTAATGTGATGGAGCGTAATGAAGGTCCTTTATCTGACGTGACGATGGCGCGTTTGTTTAGAGAAATTATGTCTGCGTGTCTTGCTTTAGAAGCACCACAAAGCATTGCTTTCCTTGGTCCAGTAGGAACTTATACGCATTCCGCAGTACTCAAGCATTTTGGACATGATGCGGTTGTGCGCCCACTTCCTACAATTGATGAAGTGTTCCGAGAAGTCGAAGCAGGCAGTGCACATTATGGTTTAGTTCCTGTTGAGAACTCATCCGAAGGCGTGGTTAACCACACGCTTGATTGTTTTAAAGCGTCACATTTAAATGTGATTGGTGAAGTTGAATTACGTATTCATCATCAATTTTTGATTTCTTCAAATACGCGTAAAGACAGCATTAAACAAATCTATGCGCATCAACAAACTTTAGCTCAATGTCGTGGCTGGCTCGATGCACATTATCCAGGTGTTGAACGTGTGGCTTTGAGTTCGAATGCTGAAGCTGCTCGCCGTATCCGTAATGAATGGCATTCTGCGGCAATCGCATCTGAAACAGCTGCGAGCTTATATGATTTAGAAATCTTACATAGCAATATTGAAGATAATCCAGAAAATACAACACGCTTCTTAGTTATTGGGCGTGAAAAAGTACCACAAAGTGGTAATGATAAAACTTCTTTATTGATCTCTGCACATGACCGTGCAGGTGCGTTATTAGAAATTTTAGCGCCGTTCGCTAAACATAACATTAGCTTGACCAGTATCGAAACAAGACCTGCATTGCCTGAAAAATGGGCTTATGTATTCTTTATCGATTTAGAAGGGCATATCGAACAAGAGAACGTACGTGCGGCTGTCGAAGAAATTCGTCCATTAGTCAAAGAAATCCGTGTTCTTGGTTCATACCCGATTGCGGTACTTTAAAAAGAGTTGAAACTTAGATATGTCTCAACCTTTATTTAAAAAAGTTGCATTTATTGGGCTAGGATTGATTGGATCAAGTTTAGCACGTGTCATTCAAGCACATGGTCTTGCTGAAAATGTTGTGGCATCTACGCGATCTGTTCAAACGTTAGAAGATGCTAAAGCTTTAGGTTTGATTAGTGACGGATATGCTGATGCCAAAGATGCAGTGGTTGATGCAGATTTAATTGTTCTTGCTTTACCCGTGAGAGCTACACAATCTGTATTAAACTCGATCAAATCTGTGATTACTCCTGATACCATAATTACAGATGTGGGCAGTACCAAAGGCAATGTTGTTGAGGCTGCAATTGCGGTTTTTGGTGAGCAGTTACCCGCAGGTTTTGTTCCAGGGCATCCAATAGCTGGTGCTGAACATACTGGTGTTCATGCAGGTAAAGTAGATTTATTTGCTAACCACAAAGTGATATTAACGCCGTTAGCAACAAGTGCTGAGTGGGCAGTGCAAAAACTAATTCAGTTATGGCAAGCTGCTCAAGCTGAAGTAATTTGTATGGATGTGGAAAAGCATGATGAAGTGCTTGCGCATACAAGTCATCTGCCACATTTAATGGCATTCAATTTGGTTGAGCAACTTGCAAATCGTGAAGATAATCTGGACATTTTCCGCTATGCAGCTGGTGGTTTCAGAGACTTTTCTCGCATTGCGGCGAGTGATCCACAAATGTGGCATGATATATTCTTTGCCAATAAAAAAGCGATTTTGAATGCTGTTGATGGTTTTGAGAACCAATTGGCTCATATTCGACAGCTCATTGAAAACGAAGATTCAAAAGCACTCATGGGATTGCTTGGACATGCTCAGGCAGCACGCCAACATTTTAACCATATGCTTGCCAAGAAACCTTTAATGGAGAACAAAACTGTGACACAGCAATTTACTATTCTGCCGGGTGCTAAATCATTTACTGGAAAATTTAGCGTGCCAGGTGACAAATCTGTGTCACACCGTTCAATCATGTTTGGTGCGATCGCTGAAGGTACAACCCATGTTACTGGTTTCTTAGAAGGTGAAGATGCCTTAGCAACACTTCAAGCATTCCGTGATATGGGTGTAAATATTGAAGGTCCAAAAAATGGTGAAGTCACGATTCATGGTGTAGGAATGCATGGCCTTAAAGCTCCAGCAAGTGAGCTTTATATGGGTAACTCTGGGACTTCAATGCGTCTTCTGTCAGGGATGTTGTCTGCGCAAAAATTTGACTCAGTAATGACTGGTGATGCATCGTTGAGCAAACGTCCTATGGAACGTATTGCAAAGCCACTCCGTGAAATGGGTGCTCAAATTCAAACAACAGGTGAGCGTGGCACACCGCCAGTATCGATCACAGGTAATCAGCAACTAAAAGGTATTCATTACGATTTACCGATGGCTTCTGCACAAGTGAAGTCTGGCATTCTGCTCGCTGGTTTATGGGCAGAAGGTGTAACGTCGGTGACTGAGCCAGAACCGACACGTGATCACTCTGAGCGTATGTTACGTGCATTTGGGTATGATGTGAAAACTGAAGGTAACCGTATTTCTTTAAAAGGTGGTGGTAAGTTAGTTGGCACGAATATTCAAGTGCCTTCAGATATTTCATCTGCTGCGTTCTTTATGGTGGGTGCTGCCATTACTGAAAATTCAGATGTAACACTTGAGGCAGTGGGTATTAACCCTACTCGTACTGGTGTGATCGAAATTTTGAAGCAAATGGGGGCTGATATTTCAGTCGAGAATGAACGAATTGCAGGTGGTGAACCAATCGCTGATATTCGAATTCGTGGCACTCGTACTTTGAAAGGCATCCACATGCCTGAAGATCAAGTACCTTTAGCGATTGATGAATTCCCAGCATTATTTATTGCTGCAGCTTGTGCTGAAGGTCAAACAGTGTTAACTGGTGCAGCTGAACTTCGTGTAAAAGAGTCTGATCGAATCCAAGTGATGGCTGATGGATTGAAAACAATGGGTGTTGATTGTACGCCTACGGAAGACGGTATTATTATTGAAGGTAAAGGTAAGTCTGGTGATTGGTCTGCTATCTTTACAGGTGGTGAAATTGAGTCACATCATGATCATCGTATTGCAATGAGTTTCTCCATTGCGGGGCTGCGTACTTCAGGCGCAATTAAAATTGTGGGAACTGAAACCGTTGCAACAAGTTTCCCAACATTTACTCAACTCACTGAACAAGCGGGTTTATCTATTCAAGTTAGTGAATAATACGACCAAAGATTTGTATATTTCTTTTCAAACAGCCAAGCAAAAGCTTGGCTGTTTTGTTTATATTGCTTATTCTAATTCTATATAATTAAAAAGCCTTTGGATGAGGAAATGAAAAAATTACAATTTTTAGTTGATCAAACGAAATACGCTAAGGCTCATTCAAGTCATTCTCATGATAATGCACAAACTTACGTTACAGCATTGTTATCTGAACAGTTGGTGCAACATGGATTTCACACTCAAACTACGAATCCGCATGAATTAGAAGTCAGTGTCTCTGATCACCCAATCGCTTTAGGGGTGAACTGTAATCAACCAGATGGCGAAGGACATTTTGTATGTGAAATAAGTGCGCATGCAGATGAGGAACAGGATTGGTTCCAAAAAATTGAGACGCAGAGTGTGATTAAACAACTTGCGCAAGCAGTAGAGCAGACATTAAGAGAAGATGAATCGTTCCAGTCGCTAGAATGGAAATCCTAACGAGGAATAAAACAAACCCAATGTAAAGAATCTACACTGGGTTTTTCTGAAACACGTAATATTTATATTAAGCAGTAAGGAAGCGAGTGATCGCGACGCGAAGTTGCTTCAAATAACCTGTGAAGAAGTGATTAGCACCGGGTAGCACTGTAATAATATGGCGTTGAGGCTTTGCCCATTCAATTAAATCGGATAATAAAGTGACTTCATCTGCCTCACCATGAATAAACAGAATATCACCTTTAATTGCCGGAGTAACATAGTGACGGATACCAGCAACTGTGGCTGTTGGTAAACCACATAGAATGACTTGTTCAGGTTGAATTTCTTGAGGTAGTGCATGATATGCCTTCGCCATAACATGTGCACCAAAACTAAAGCCTCCAACATAGAAAGGCAATGTAAGGTGTTTTGCACGTACTTGACGAATGACTTCTAAAATATCTTCTGTTTCACCAAATCCTTCATCGTGAACCCCTTCACTTTGACCTGATCCACGGAAACTTGGACGATAAACGATATAACCACGCTCAAGGAACATTTGAGCTAGCAGAGTGGGAACTTTGTGCTGAGGAGTACCACCTTGAAGCGGGTGAGGGTGACAAACGACCGCAAATCCTTTTACTTCAGACTGAGGATAATCTACAAAAACCTCAATTTTGCCAACAGGGCCTTGAATGAACATTTGTTCAGACATAAAAATACCGATTAACGTGCAGGAGAATCGTATATTTTAACGTCAATAATTAAAAAAAACACAATTGGAAATAAAATAAGTCTACTGTTATAGTTTGATTAATTGTTTTTTGATCAGGTTTCTATGTTTGCCTTAATTTCTCCTGCTAAGACATTAGATTATGAATCTACACTTCCAACTGATGAACATACTTTACCAAGATTGCTTGACCACTCACAACAGCTTATAGACGTAAGTCGTAAACTGTCTGCTTCAGAAATCGCCAAATTAATGAGTGTGAGTGAAAAAATTGCGAATCTTAACGTGGAACGCTTTAGAGATTGGCAATCAGACTTTGATTTATCAAATTCACGCCAAGCAATATTTGCCTTTAAGGGCGATGTTTATACAGGTCTGGATGCGTATTCGCTTACGCAAGCTGATTTAGAGTATGCTCAATGCCATTTAAGAATGCTATCGGGTCTCTATGGATTACTTCGACCACTGGATTTGATGATGCCTTATCGTTTAGAAATGGGCACGAAATTAGCAAATCCACGCGGTCACAATCTTTACGAATTTTGGGGAGATGAAATTACCCAATTGATCAACCAAGATTTATCAGAAGCCAAGAGTGATTTATTGGTCAATATCGCATCCGATGAATATTATAAATCGGTGAAAGAAAGCAAAATTAAAGCTGAAATTATCAAGCCCGTATTTTTAGACCAGAAAAATGGAAAATATAAAGTAATAAGTTTCTATGCAAAAAAAGCGCGTGGATTGATGGCACGTTATATTATCGAAAATAAACCTAATACTGTGGATGATCTTAAATCATTCAATACGGATGGCTATTATTTCGATGCTGAAAGTTCTTTGAAAGGTGAGCTCGTATTTAAACGTGATGAGCAGGCTGCTTGAAAATAAATAGGCGGTAGCTGGGCAGGGTGTCTGATGATTGATTCATATTTAAAACAGTTGAGAAGATACTGGGCCGCTACTGCACAACAGCTTGAACTATCCTCAGAGGATTCCATATCTATTCTTGATAGATTAGAAGTTCATTACAGTGAGCCTCATCGGCATTATCATACAGTGCAGCATATCGTTGAATGTATGGATCACTTACAATTGGTTCTACCAAATTTAAAAGATCCTTTATCAGTCTCTATAGCTCTTTGGTTTCATGATGTCATATATGAGCCTAAGGCACACGATAATGAACAACAAAGTGCTGATCTGATGCTGAACATCATATCTCCCCACATGGAGATGAGGAGATGTGAGAAAATTTATCAGTGGATATTAGCGACCAAAGAGCATCGTTGTGCATCTGATTCGGATCTTAACTATTTACTTGATATTGATCTTGCAATTCTCGGTTCAAACGCCAAACGTTTTGAAGAATATCAGCAGCAAATTCATCAAGAATTCAGTTGGGTACCCTCTGAAATTTATACATTAAAACGAAATGAAGTTCTTAATAGCTTTTATCAAATGGAATCCATTTATAAAACAGCATATTTTCATGACACTTTAGAAAATCAAGCCAAACAAAATTTAGAACGAGCATTCGTTAGGCTGATTTGAAAGCAGCTAATGCGCGCTGTCGACTCATCTTTAAATCAACAATAGGTTTTGGATAATTGAGTTTAAGATTCGGATTTTTAGCATAAGGCTCATGAATGATTTTTGCATCAAGATGAGCTAATTCAGGTACCCATTTGCGAATATAATTACCTTGACTATCAAATTTTTGTGATTGACTAATGGGGTTGAAAATACGGAAATAAGGTACAGCATCTGTACCTGTTGAAGCACACCATTGCCAGCCACCATTATTTGCCGCTAAATCTCCATCAATCAAATGTTGCATAAACCATTGTTCGCCTTTACGCCAGTCGATGAGCAAATTCTTACTAAGGAACATGGCGACAATCATTCTGACACGATTGTGCATCCATCCTGTTTCAAGCATTTGACGGATTCCAGCGTCCACAATTGGAATCCCAGTTTGTCCAAACTTCCAAGCATTTAATTCATCGGGTGCGTCACGCCATGGCACATTAGACGTGTTTAAATTGAATGGTTGATATTTCGATAATCTTGGAAAGTCAAACAGGATATGTTGATAAAATTCTCGCCATAATAACTCATCTAACCAAGTTTGTTGACCATCAGAGTAGAGATGAAAATTGCCATTTGAGCGACTAAAAATTGCAGCCAAACATTGTCGAATCGAAATAATTCCTAGATTTAAATACGGTGATAATTGACTGGTTGCATCAATGTTTGGAAAGTCGCGTTGTTGTTTGTACGTCTCTAAATTCTCATCAACAAATTTCTCGAGCATTTGTAGTGCAAATGACTCTCCAACAGGCCATTGATATTTAATCTGAGCATCAGGATAAAAATCATGTATCGATGGAATTTTGGAGGTATGAAAGCGTTGTATAAGCTCATGAGGCTGTACTTTAGGTACAGGGAGTGGTTGAGGAACAGAGATATTCAAGATTTCATAGCATGCACGTTTATAAGCACCAAAAACTTGATAAGGCTGGTGCGCCTGATTACGAATTGATTCAAGTGGGAAAATTGTGCGGTCATGATAATACTCGACAGTTACTTGATGCGATTCTAATAAGGTCTGCACTTGTGCATCACGAGGTAACTCATTCACGCCGATTTCAATGTTGGCGTGTATCACAGTAACTTGATATTTATTTGCGAAAGTTAATAATCTAGCTGGTACATCGTCCCATTGGGGAACGATTTCCACCATAAGTGGGATATTGAATTGCTTTAACTCAATTTCAAGTGATTTAAGTTGGCGAAGATAAAAGTCAATTTTAATCACTGCATCATCATGCAATTTCCATTGTTCAGGCGAAAGTATCACCACTGCACAAGTATTCCCATGCTGGGTTGCCTCCATTAACGCCGTGTTGTCCCTAACTCTTAAATCCTGACGAAACCAAATGAGATTCATATGATTAATATCCAAATATCCTCAGGAAATTATAAAAATTTGAATCATTTAAATCGTTAAGCATTGTAATTTTTTGCATAAAAAAAAGGCGAAGCAGAAGCTTCACCTTTTTGTCCTAAAATCCGTAGATCTTAGTGGTGGTGACCACCTACACCGTGAACGTGACCGTGATCTAACTCTTCTTGAGTTGCTTCACGGATTTCAACGATTTCAACATCAAATGTTAAGTCTTGACCAGCAAGCGGGAAGTTAGCATCAACGATTACGTTTTCGCCTTCAACAGCTTTAACAGTCACAATTTGAACGCCATCATCAGTTTGCGCTTGGAATTGCATGCCAGCTTCGATGTTGTCTACGCCTTGGAACATTTGTTTAGGTACTTCTTGAACTAAATCAGTGTTGTACTCACCATAAGCTTCAGCAGCAGGAATCGTTACTGTGAATTTGTCACCAGTCGTTTTACCTAACATTGCTTTTTCTAAGCCAGGGATAATGTTGCCAGCGCCTTGCAAATATGCAAGTGGTTCACCTTGAGATTGATCGAGAGTTTCACCCTCTGCATTAGTCAATTTATAGTTAAATAAAACCACAAGGTCATTTGCAATAACTGTCATGTTAATGATCCATTCAAATATTTTAAGGGTACATCATAAAGTGAAAACCAATTTTTGTAGACAATTTTCTAAAAAAAATGCAGTTTCGATAATTTATAACGCTTAAATATTACATTGGGGCGTCTTTTAGATTTTTCAATGCAATTTGATTTTAGGTGCTATTTTTCTGGTCACAAAATCTTTGGCTGTGAGTAACCCTGCCTGTGCATAACCATAAATCGTGGCTTGATGCAGTCGGTAAAGAGATACATACATCGACTTCGCCACAAATCCTTGAACATTGACCTGACCTAGTAATTCGCCGACTGCTTTATTCTCACTTAAAGACACAAGTGAACCTTTGTCAGAAAAATTGAACATCGGTTGTGATCTTCCTGAAATTCGCGCTTTCATTGCATCAACGAGGAAAGCAGCCTGTTGACTTGCAACTTGCGCACGCGGTCCTAAAGCTGTTTCACGGGCATCTAAAATACAGTATGCGCAATCACCGAAAGCAAAAACATTCGGATCTGCTTTTGTTTGGAGTGTTGCAAATACGTGTAAGCGACCCATACGATCTTTTTCGAAGCCTTCTAGGTTTTGAATCACTGCTGGAGTTTTAATGCCTGCAGCCCAAATTTTTAATTGTGCTGGAATTGAACTTCCATCATTAAAGTAAATTTGATCAGCATCCACTTTTTCGACACGCTTAGACGTTAAAATATCCACATTCATGCGCTTAAGCTGCTTAGTGCTGTGGTCTGACATTTTTTCAGAAAGAGCCGGTAAAATACGATCAGCGCCTTCGATTAACGAAATTTTGACGTTTTTAGGGTCAATTTTATTAAGACCGTATTTAAAGAAGTTTTGTTTGGCTTGAACTAATTCAGCTGCAAGCTCAACGCCAGTTGCACCTGCACCTATAATGCCAATATGCAGCTCACGATGGTCATTGTTATTTTGAGCTTCGATATAAAGATGAAGTAGATGCTGCTGGAACTGTTCGGCCTGTTTTGAATTATCTAAATAGTGACAATGTTCTTGCACACCTGAAGTATTAAAATCATTGGAAACCGAACCAACCGCTAGAATAAGAGTGTCATAACTTAGCGTTAAATGATCAGTCGATTGGTCATAGGTCGATGCAACAGGTTTGAGCAATTGAATGGTCTTGGCTTCACGATCTAATTTTTCGAATTTACCCAATACAAACTCATAATGATGCTTCGCAGCATGACCAAAATAGTTTGTTTCTTCATCACTAGGGCTTAACGTACCTGCTGCAATTTCATGTAAAAGTGGTTTCCAAATATGTGTAAGCTTTTGGTCAACTAATGTAATTTTTGCTTTTTTAGATTTGCCCAGCGTGTCACCCAGTTGTGTTGCTAGTTCTAAGCCACCAGCACCACCACCCACAATCACAATATGATGAAGATTCGACATTTAATATTCCTATTTTTATAGCGTCATAAATAAAAAAGAGATGGGGCTAATATGCCATCTCTTTTTTAAAAGAATTGTTCTTTTTGTATTACAAGTTACAGATTTACAATAAAAAAAACTGCAATCAGTTTAAAGGATAGATTTTTGCTTGATTTGCACTGCTAGATCCGAAACTAAATAATTGTTTAAACCAATTCAAAATACTTTCAAACCATGATGCTTCATCAATTTGAAGTTCATCCTCAATCAATACCGTTTGAATGAGTCGATTATTTTGATAGATATGAATACGTGCCAACTGCTGAATTTGCGCAATAGGTGCGGTTAATGATTGTGTTAGTAGCTCGACGTTCATATGCGTTTGAGTTTGCTGTAAAGGCTCAAGAGCTGAAGTGAATCCAAAAGCATCTGTTTGAATCAAACGATGAGTTTGATTGTCAAAATTACGCATATCAATCATTTGATTCGCGTTATACAAAGAGGTCGTCACGATACTTGGCTTTTTAGTTTCGACTCTGAACATTTTTAAGGTAGATGCGACTACAGGGAGTTCAGCAATTAGTTGCTTATTTTTAATTGCAATTTCATTGCGTGTATAAGCATAGGATAGGTTTAAAAGCTGATGTGCGATTTCAGCGCGTTTGAAGCCACTTTGAGCACCGAGTACCACAACAATAAGTCTTCTTTGATTGAGCTCAAATTGTTGAGTTGGTCGGTTGGCTGTAAGTGCAAGGTTATAGCCTGCAGCACGAGTAAACCCTGTTTTTAAACCATCAACAGTAGCATCTTGTTTTAGTAAGATATTCGTTGCACGGTGAAAATGCTGATTGTAAGTAAAACTTTGCTGTTTCGAGTAGTCAAGGTAATCGGGTGTTTCATTGGTGAGTGCTTGTGCGAGCACGGCTAAATCATGCGCTGTTGAATAGTGCATATCCATTGTAATGCCCGCAGGATTGGCAAAGTTTGTATCTTTCATGCCAAGTGCTTTGGCTTCTTGATTCATGCGTTGAACAAATGCAGGCACTGATCCTGAAATTCGTTCAGCCAATGTGACAGCAGCATCGTTGGCAGACATGATAATTAAGCCTGCTAAAAGCTGATCAATCGTAATTTGTTGAGTCGGCTTCAGATACATCTGAGACTCATCCCATTGAACTACATTGACGACTGGTGTGGCAGTAATAACTTCATTTTTGTTAATTTTACCTGCTTGAATGTCTTTCAGAACGATGTATGCCACCATCATTTTGGTTAACGAAGCTGGTGCACGTTGGACATGGCTATTGTGTTCAGTAATGACTTGACCTGATTGTGGATCTAAGACAGTCCATGCTTCAGCTTCTAAACTTTCTGGTGCAACTTCGAACAAGGAAGCATGCGTGATATTTACAATAAAAAAACTAAAAATTATGAGTAGAGCAGAGTAGAGTTTCAACGGGTTTACCTATATAAGCCAATCCAATGGCATAGATCATCAAGCACACCGCATGCTATGCCTTTTTTTTCTGAAACTCTAGTCAGATTTGTAGACAATTAATACGAATCGCGCAACTCCAAGTAAAAAAATGCTAATCTAAATACAAGTTGGTTCTATAGTTTCTCAATTAAGACATTATGTTGCATTATCAGATCGAATTTGACGACTTTCGTCAGCATCTCATTCACGTTACTGTTCGTTTCGTTGCTCAACCAACTCAAGTATTGAGCTTGCCAACTTGGATTCCAGGAAGTTATCTCATTCGAGAGTTTTCAAAACATATTGAGTCTGTTCGTGCCTATGATGAAGATGGTCGAATACTCAAGATTCGTAAAAATGAAAAAAATAAGTGGCAGTTATTTAATACTGATTTTGAGCTGATTACGGTTGAGTACGACGTCTATGCATACGACCTCTCAGTACGTGGTGCTTATGTTGATGAAACACGCTTATATGTGAATCCTGCTTGTGCATGTTTAGGTTTAGAAGGACAAGAAGATAAAGCGGTAGAAGTTGAGTTATTTTTGCCAGATGAATTGAAACATTTCCAACTCGCTACAGGATTGGCATCTAAAAGTTTAGTGCGTGGTCGCTATACCCTTAAGGCAAAAAACTACGCTGAATTGATTGATGCACCATTTGAGCTTGCAGATCAAACTCGTTTTGCTTTTGAAGCAAATGGTATTCCACATGAGTTTGTGGTTTCTGGCAAACATGCGATGAATGTCCAACGTATGAAACAAGACATTGAGAAAATCTGTGCGACAGAAATATCCATGTTTGGTTCAGCACCATTTGAAAACTACACTTTTATGACCATCGCGACGGGTAACAGTTATGGTGGTTTAGAGCACCCGAACTCAACCAGTTTGATTTCTCCACGTGATGATCTACCTAAGTCCAATGAGCCTGTTGAACCTTCCGCTGAATATCAGCGTTTCTTAGGTTTATGTAGCCATGAATATTTTCATTCATGGTTGGTGAAATATATTCGCCCTGAAAATTTTGTGAATTATGATTTAGACAAAGAAGGCTATACCTCTTTGTTATGGATTTTTGAAGGCTTTACGTCCTACTATGATGATTTAATTCTACTTCGTAGTGGTGTGATTTCTCAGGAATCTTACTTGAAGTTGTTAAAGGCGCAGATCGATCGTTATTTGCAAAATCCAGGTCGTTTTGTTCAAACTGTTGCAGAGTCAAGTTTTGATGCATGGGTCAAATTCTATCGTCAAGACGAAAACTCTAACAATGCTGGCACAAGTTACTATAACAAGGGTTGCTTAGTAGCGCTGTGTCTAGATTTAGGTTTACGTTTAAGAGGTTCAAGTCTTGATGCATTGATGCGTAAGCTGTATGAAAATGCGCAACAGGGTATACAGGTTCATGAACGTACCATCTATGAACTATGCCAAGAATTAACAGGTGATGATTGGTCTGAACAAATTAACCATTTGATTAATACCACGGATGAGTTACCGCTTGATCAGTTGTTCCCTGAATTTGGCTTAGACTATGTTTTAAAGCATGATAAATCTTTACCATTTGGTTTAAAACTTGTAGATAAACCTGAAGGTGTATTAATTCAGTCTGCTCGTCGTGATGGCGCTGGTGTTAAAGCTGGGCTTTCTGCTCATGATATTATCATCGCAGTTGATGGTTTAAAGGCGACCACTAAGCAACTCGATAAGTATGCAAAATTGGAAGGTACTTTTAATGTGCATGCTTTCCGTCGTGATGAATTAATGCAATTTGAAGTTCATGCAGGTGGTAGTGAACTCACTGAAGTAGATCTTAAGGTTTCCGATCAATCTAAAGTTGAGAAATGGCTTAAAGCTTAATTTGCTTAGATTAGAAAATTCATGAAAAACCCATGCTTAGCTATGGGTTTTTCATAACTCCAGTTCTCGTCTTAGATCTTCCAAACGCTTTTCAAATATTGTTTTGTCTTTTGAGTATTTTTCAAAAGCAATTTGAACTTTTTTTATAGATTCTTTTCTTCTGTTTATGTCGCTATCTGAGGCGTAATTTTGACCATAATTTACCTCACTCAAATGAGCTTCTGAAACAAGTCTATGAGCATAATCTATAGCAGTTTCAAAAGTTCTTAAAACTTCTTTAAAATTTTTATGCTTGTTCACATTTTTTTCTTGATTGAGCCACTGTTGAAGATTTATTAATTTGTCGTAGTAATACAGATTATTGAATTTATCTTCATAAATTTGCTCTTCTAAATTAAATGAGTTGTGTAATTCATAACCTTTAGCGCGGATGAGTGAGTTTTTTTAATTGGTATAAGATGGTGTGATATTGATTTGAAATAATCTTGAGTTCTTCAAACTTGGATAAAGTTTCAATTGCTCTATGGAATTTATAGGCATCTTTCCATGATTCTAGGGACTTCAGTACGAAATATAGGCTGATCCAAGCTGTGATTATCCCAAGAAATTCAGCTAAAGATAAGATTTCAAGACAAATATAGTTATCACAATAGTGAGATAACTTGTTTTCATTCAATGCATAAAAGAAGTAGTAAAGAATTGATAAAATAAAAGCAGCGTAATAGCCTTTAGGAAAGCTTTTTTTATGTTCATAAGAAATCCTTATTCTTTTGAATAGGATAATTAAACTTTTAAAATTAATAAAGAAATAAAAAAGCTCACATAATGTGAGCTAAATTTGTGTCATAAATGATCAACAAAAAAAACATTAGTTCCCTCGATAGGTTGAATAACCATATGAACTTAATAACAACGGAATATGGTAATGATCTAAACTACCATCAATCAAAAAAACCACTGGCACTTCTGGAAAAAAAGTACGCTTGTTGTTTGCTTTAAACCAGTCGCCAGTTTTAAAAGTTACTCTGTAAACACCTTTTTGAAGATCAGTTTCGGCTGGATATAGAGCCTTGATACGACCATTTTCATCCGTTTTAGCTTCGTTGAGCTTTACCCATTTTTCACCCTGCTGCGCTTCAAGTGTAACTGCAATATTAGAAGACGGAAAACCAGTTTCTTGATTAAGCACATGAACACTTAAAGGATTTGCCAAAGTGAATGTTGAAAATGCAAAACCTGAAAGAGCAAGCGTAAATTTTTTCATAAGTATCAACTACACAATAAGCAAATAATCGAAAAAGTGTACTTAAAATGAGAGATTATTTAAGTTAATTTATGTATAAAAAAAGGATGCAATCGCATCCTTTTTACTTTTTTATACAATAGCTTGAGCTTAGCGTGCGCGTCCACGTGGAGCTTTTGTATTTGGGCGAGTAGTACCATTGGTCTTACGACGTGGTTTCTCATGTTCTTCCATTTGCCAAATACGTTTAGTACCCGATTTTTTCTTAGTACCATCTTTATTGACTTTCTTATTAATCGGCTTGCCACCTGTACCGCCCGGTTTCTTCACATAAGAGCGTGAGCGGTATGGCTCTTCTGCAGGAACATTTTGAAAGTCAGGATAAAGTAATGGTTCAATTTCTCTAGTTTCGCCAGATTCAAGACCCATCTGTACTAAGTCTATTGATCCAATTTTAGTGCGAATAAGACGTAAAGTTGGGAAACCTACTGCTGCAGTCATACGTCGAACTTGGCGGTTACGACCTTCGCAAATCGAAATTTCAACCCAAGAAGTAGGTACAGAAGCACGGAAACGAACAGGAGGATCACGATCCCACAACCACTCTGGCTGTTCAACTTTTACAGCTTTTGCGGGTAGAGTCATACCGTCTTTAAGCTCTACACCTTTACGAAGCTGTTCTAAAGCTTCTTCAGTCACATCACCATCAACTTGAACCAAATAAGTTTTAAATTTCTTATTGGCAGGGTTGGTAATGTACTGATTTAAACCACCATGGTCGGTTAAAAACACTAGACCTTCAGAGTCCATGTCTAGACGTCCAGCAAGACGTAAAGTCGGATCGTCAACGAAATCAGACATTGTCATATGCGCTTCGTCTTTACGAAACTGGGAGAGAACGCCATAAGGTTTATTGAGAATGACGATTTTCATATAAAAACTTCAATAATGTGCAAATAGTGAAAGGTCTGACTTATCAAGAATTTATGAACATCCTGAATTGATCTGAGGATTCGATCAATGAAGTCAAACAAAATAAATAGGGGAATTGGTGACTATTATGCGTGATTCAAAAAAGAAAGTATCGTATTGATCAAAAAAAATATGTAATTCTGACGATTTAATCAGTATAAGCAGGCTTTTATTGGTTTCTGACAGGTGCTTTTAATTTAATCAATACAATGCAAACGTCGATCAGACGCTAAAATTTAACTCAATTTAAGATGTTGGGTTGTATATGAAAAAAAGGATTATTGGATTACTCATTGCAATCAGTTGGATGCTTACTGCTTGTCAGCCCCCAACTTCAGGCGAAACAGCAGGAATACAATATCCATATTTGTACTGGAAACTTCAACAGCAAGCGTTGACAGAGCCGTTGGCGATACCCGTTGAAGGAGTCAAAGTAACTCAAATAGCAGATACTTGGGGGGCGGCACGTTCAAATGGTCGTACACATCAAGGAATTGATATTTTTGCCAAACGAGGTACGCCTGTATTGAGTGCAACACAAGGTATTGTAAGTCGTATCGGCACAAATAGTTTGGGAGGTAAAGTCGTCTGGGTGGTAGGACCTCAGTTAAGTCGCCATTACTATGCACATTTAGATGAATATGCAGCACACATCCAAGAAGGTGACTGGGTTGAAGTCGGTGAAGTATTAGGATATGTGGGAAATACTGGCAATGCGATCAATACACCTCCACATTTACATTATGGGATTTATTTAACGAGTGGTGCTACAAATCCATATCCATATTTAAAACTAAAGGAATAAGTCTCGTTAATACAAGTAAACAAATGAGAGAGCCTTGTAAGCCTCGTAACATGTATCAATTTTAATCCTCTGAAATTTATATAGCTTACAGAATGAAAGTTACGATGCAGTATTTTGATACAGCTCTATGCTCGCAGTTTCATGCAAAAGGGTTATGGTTATTTGTACTGGTCTAATTCATTCAAGTGAAAAAGAATTCAAGATCAGTATCAAAATCTGATAATCATGGAGATATGAAATGAGTAATCAATACAATCAAGATCAAAATGACCAACAGCAACAAAATCACCAACAACGTCAACAAGGTCAACAGCCACATCAACAACAACCGAATCAGCAGCAACAGCAACAAGATCAACAGCAGCAGAATCAGCAACAGTCCCGTCAACAATCACAACAGCAATCTGATTTAGATCAACAAAATCGTTAATCCATTAATCATAAATTGAATGGGAATTTAGGGATGAATGCCCATTCTTGTCAGTAAACCCAATTATTAACGATTTCAAGTGAATGACATGAGGAAGATAAGATATGGCGAATAAGTCCAAGTTAAAAATTAAAGATTTAAAAGATCAAATTAAATCGAGACTTAAGAAAATTTCTAAGCATGAATCTAAGTTAAAAGATTTAAAGAAAGCGCTCAAAAAGCGTAAATAGCAAAAGACCCTCATGTGAGGGTTTTTTTATGGAAGATCATTAGAAATATACAGTTTATGAACGAATCTTTGTGAAGCAATAATTTATAGTCAAGAGTGAAATTAATCTATGATTTGAAATGATAAAAGATTATTATTCTCAATTAGAAGTTTGGAAATATTAGGGTGTATTTATGAAAATGTATCAAGTTGATGCCTTTACTACAGCGTTGTTTAAGGGGAATCCTGCAGCTGTAGTGGTCAGTGAAGAATGGCTTGATACATCACTCATGCAAAATATTGCATTTGAAAATAATTTGGCTGAAACGGCTTTTGTTAAAATTATTGATGATGAAAATTATGAAATCCGTTGGTTTACACCTAAAGTTGAAGTCGATTTTTGTGGTCATGCCACTTTAGCGAGCAGTTATGTACTTTTTAATGAGTATACTCAAGCGAAAAAAATTAAATTTCATGTCAAAGATTTAGGAATTTTTACCATCACTCGACAAGATGATGGAAAAATTACAATGAATTTCCCTGTTCGAATCCCTCATTTAACTGAAGAGTTTCCTGAGTTATTAAAAGAAGTGGTTGATCGTCCAATCAAGGAAATTTATCTAAATCAACAAGCTTATATTTTAGTCTTGGAAAGTGAACAAGATGTGCTTGATGCCAAACCTAATTTTGCCAATATTAATGCAATTGCTGAAGCATATGAGGTTAGTACTTGTATTACAGCATCCGATCATCCTGATATTGCTATAACTGCAGCATCAGAACAATATGATTATGTGGCACGTTATTTTGCACCACATAAAGGCATCAATGAAGATCCTGTAACAGGTTCTATGCATACAGGATTAGCACCCTTGTGGGCTGAGAAATTGAATAAAACAGAACTTATTGCTTTTCAAAGCTCAGAACGAGGTGGCGTGTTGTATTGCCAACTTAAAGAGAATCAAAGAATTGAAATTTCTGGCTATGCCAAACTTTATATGAAAGCTGAAATTTACCTTTAAAGCATAAACCCTATTGATCATACCCTTGTCAGGCGTGTGATCAATTTTTTTTATATCAATAATTGGAAGAACAATGCTAACTCGTTTTAAAAAACTTTCACTTACTTTAATGATCGTTGCGGTCAGTTCTAGCGGTTTAGCACAACCTGTTTTGGTCAAGACTGAACAAAATATTGAAGAATACAAACTAGAAAATGGTTTACGGGTGATTTTGGCACCGATACCTAAAGAAAATAAAATTTTTATGAATATGGTGTATTTAACGGGAGCTTTGAATGACCCACAAGGTAAAGGTGGTTTAGCACATTTACTTGAGCATCTCGCGTTTAAAGGCACAGAAAATGTAAAAGGAGATGAGTTTCAACGTCGTCTAGATCAGCATACGCTCATGAGTAATGCGATGACTGACTACTATTCTACCCAGTATATGAGTGTCATCCGTCCAGAACAAAAAGCCATTGATGAAATGTTGTATCTGGAGGCAGAGCGAATGGATAAGCTCGTACTTCAGGAAAAATTTGTTCCGTCAGAAATCGCAATCGTAAAACGAGAGCGTGAGGTTCGAATGGATCAACCTTTTTCAGTATTGATGGATCAAATTTGGAAATCTGCTTACGGAAATCAGTATCTAGGTCGTCTACCGATTGGTGATTTAACTGAGCTTCAGTCAATCAACATGAAGGAACTGAATCAATTTTACCGACAATGGTATGCACCGAATAATGCAGTTCTAGTGATTGCAGGTAAATTTAATAAAGCGGATATCCTGAAAGCAGTGGATAAAAATTTTAATCAAATTCCTGCGCGTCAAATTCCTGAGTCAACCCAAGTTCCAATGCTTGATTCGACCAAGATCAAAGATCGTCAATTTATCGTGCAAAAGGGAAGTGATTTAGGCAAATACAATATTTATCTCAATGGCACCCAGCAAAAAACACAGACTGCACTCGCTTTAGCACCTTATTTATTTACAATGCAACCTAGTGGTCATTTGTACAAAGATATTGTAGAAACAGGTACGGCTACACAGGTTCAATCGACGACATGGTTAACACCAGATTTTAATCTTGTTTTTATGGGGGCAGTGTATGCTCCTAATCACGACGAGAAAAAAGTTGCCCTTTCTCTAGAGAAAGGAATTGAGAAAAAGCATCAATTTAATGAAACAGAATTAAATCGTGTCAAAAACATGATTAAAAATGGTCAAGAGAGCATGATGACCAATGCTTCTTCTGTGGGCGGTTTCATTAGTGATTATGTGGTTTCATCCAATGGGGATTGGGCAAAATATTTTAAAGATCAAGCAGAGATACAAAGTTTAAATGTCGATCAAGTTAATCAAGCAATAAATCAATTCTTGGTTGCTGAGCATCGCATTTCGGGAGACATACAACCTACGCCTGAGGATCAAAAAAAGGCACTCGAGCTAGACGCTAATGAGCAAGATTCAAAAACTTTAGATCAAGTGACAACTCAAGAAGAGCCTTTAAAAGACCCAACTGTGTATAAGGCTGAAGTGGCTGAGCACTTAAAAAATTCCAAACAGTATGTTGAAAAGTTAGAAAAAAAAATCAAGCGTGGTATTTTGAAAAATGGGATGCATTATGCACTATTCCCAACGTCAACACGCGATGACAAAACTTACGCATCGATATCTTTAAATTTCGGGACAGCACAATCACTCAAGCATCAAGGTGAAGCACTAGGCTTTATGTCTTATTTGCTATTGAGAGCATCTGAGCAGTATAGCCTGCAAGATATTGCAGACAAATCAATCGAGGCGGGTGGTCGAGCATCTGCTTCAGCTGTTGATAATGGTATTGTGATTAACGTATCTGCGAAGAAAGAAAAATTTCCAGAATTCTTCAAGTTTATTGTCGACGTTATGAATAATCCGAAATTTGAGCAAAGTCAGTTTGACCTCATCAAATCGCAAACATTATCGTCATTAAATCGACCATATACAGAGCCTGAAACTGTTGCAGGACTGACTATCGCTAGAATCGTAGAGCGATATGAACCAGGTGATTTGCGATATCATTTTGAACCTGAGCTAGCAAAGCAGCAAATTGAAACCATCACCAATGATCAAATTAAAGCTTTGTACCAAAAGTATTTTACAACTCAAAATGGTCAAATATCGGTGACTGGTGATTTTGATGACAAAGCCCTTCTGAAATATTTGAATTCATCTTTAGGCCAGTCTAAGACAAAAGAACCATACCACCGTTTGCAGGGCAGTCATATAGATTATCCTGCTCAAAAAGTTCATGCGCTGGCTGAACAGCGTCAATTTGGTAATTATCAAGCGGTTATTGCCATTCCAGTGGGTAATAATCATCCTGATGCAGAAGCATTATATGTGTTGAGCCATATTCTAGGCGAGTCACAATTATCATCACGCCTTGCCATGGAGTTACGTGAAAAAAATGCGTTGGTTTACAGCTTTGGAAGTAGTTTGAGTTTGGATAATTTTATCAATGCTGGTGCTATAGGTGTAAATGCTAATTATGCAGCTGGAAAATCAGCTCAAGTTTCTCAAGGTGTGCATAAAGTATTCACTGACTTATTAAAGAATGGTGTGACGGAGCAAGAGCTTGAAGCGGCTAAAGCCAATATTATGAAACAGCGTGTCACGAATTTAGAGGATGAGCGCCGTATTCATCGTGGATTGAACAGCCAGCTTGAACAAAATAAAACACAGCTTTCAAGACTAGAGCGAGATCAGGCATTTGCAAAACTGACGAAGAAAGATATAGATGCAGTGATCAAAAAATATATTAAGCCTGAGTTTTTGGTTGAAGTTATGGCAGATCAGTACGGTAAACCACAACCTGAAATGATTTCTAAGCCTAAAACTTAGAACCACAATGTACGATTCAAAAAGGCTCATTCGATCGTGAATGAGCCTTTTTTTCAAAGCTTATAAAATTGCTGCGCATTTTTACAAAATATCTGTTCAACAACTTCTGAATTATAGGCAGCGACTATGTCGCTAAAGGCATCAATGATATTTGTAAGTGATGTGCTCACTTTATCCATCGGAAAGTTGGATGCAAACATGACACGATAAGGTCCAAAACATTGTAAAGCATGATTAATCATAGGAGAGACCAATTCAATGATTTGTTGTTTAGATGCTAGTGTTCGTCGTGTATGAAATTGATGACCCAAAACTGGCATGAACAGTCCAGACATTTTTGTATATACATTCGGACATTGAGCTAATTCTGCAAGATCTTCTTTCCAGTGGAAATAGATATTGTCTCGCGCAGTTTGGGTAATTCCTGTGTGTTTCCCTACTGGGCCGAATAAACCTGCTGGTGTGCCCAAATGGTCTAAGACAATCGAAGTCTCAGGAAAACGTTTTGCCAAAGCAATAACATCTTTAAGCTGGCTAGAATAAACCCAAGCATCGAAGCTTAAATTGTACTGGGCTAATGCTTCAAAACCTTTTAAAAATTTTCGATCAGTGTAGAGGTGGGGGTCGTCGTTCCATGCATGAATTCCAGGATCTTCATGATGTGCAGCCATTTTTCGGATACCACGAAAATATGGAGATGCCTTTTTATGCATTTTAAGAATTTTTTTGAAATTGCTTTCGCGAGGATCAGCTGTTGCAACGATTCCAGCCAATTTGATGTTTTCTTGAGAAAAAGGAAGCTGCTGAATAAATTGCGTTTCTTCTACAACGCCAGTCCCTTTTTGATGATGCCAGCTGGCTTCGACATGTACAACACGGCTCACAGTATAATGTCCAATGTCTTTGTGGTAATCCGCTGGTAAATAGGGTGCTGTGATGTAATCTGTAAGTCCTACTGTATCAATTAAATCTTTAGGTTTTACGAGACGAACGACTTTATCCAATATTCTTGGATGTTTTCCAAAAAGCTTAACAGCTAAAGCGGCAGCATGCGGTGTGTGATAAGGATCCCATTGATGGATATGAGCATCGACGATGGGAAAGTTGAGTTGATTCATCGCTATCCTTAGTTGAGTCATCAATAAGAATAACATACGAGAAATTGATCAATTTTTGAATTGCATTTTCGTTTGAATATTAGAGTTTAAGCATTAAAAAAGCCCCCTAAAGGAGGCCCAATGCACACAATGCAAATCTATTTAATGTTCGTGGTCATGTTTATTTGCATGAAACTCTTCATTACGACGGAAGCGAAGGTAGTTCTCAAACTGTTCGCAGTATTCGTCATAATTATCTTCAAGCATCATATGAAACTGTTGCATGATATAAGACATCACTTGTTCTTTAGCATCACGCATTTCATTGCCGTCTTTAAAGTTATTGGCAGCAACCCATGTATTAAAACGAGCAGTACCAAATAGCATCGCAGCACTGACTTGACCACGAGCATCGGCTGGTTTAACAGTAGAACCTTTTTCAACACGGCAAAATTCATTGGCTTGCTTAATAAATTCATCAGCACGTTCGAAGAAAATCGCATTCAATGCTTCTTCTTCAGTGACATCAGTCGCTTGAATCTTTTGAACCATGAATTGTTCCTAATAAATAACTTAATTCAAGCACTATTATAGGCAAAGGCTTGCATAAACTAAACCTTTCACTTAATCTAAAAATAGCCTAAGTAATTTTTTTATGAGCTTTTCTATGCAAGATGCTATCGCAGTTCAAAGTTTAAAAAGTGATATTGCGTTACTGAGACAGAATATTTGGCCACCTGTTGATCTTGCGAATGTCGAAGGTCTTCCCATTTATTATGGAAGCAAAGAGCAAGTAGCTGCTTATTACCAGCAGTGGACAGGTCTAATCGAAAGGGCACAAGATTTATTTCAACCTTTTATGGAAGATGAGGTTTTAGATGCCATTCATTTACCGAGTCATCTAAATTTACCGCTGTTTTATTTTCATGTAGACCGAATTCGCATTAACAAAACACGTGCAAAGGAATCAAAGACTTTTCGTGGTATTGCTAGTGTATTAGAGAAGTGTGGACAGTTTGAACCTGAACAAGTTTTGGCAATGAGTCGTTGGTTGGATCATGATGACACTGCTGCATTAGTTGCGCATCGCGAATTTATAGATTTAAGAACTTATGTATTTCAGCATGGGCAAAGTGAATATACGAGAACACGTTTTTATGTAAATGGTATTGTCTTAAGTGTTGAGCCTCATTTCGAGTTGGTTGATGCTCGCGATAAACCACGTAAGCAACGAAATGACTCATATAGCGATCCATTGGCGGATAACAACACGTGGCGTATTTATGGTAAATATCGTTAGTTGAGCTGATTGAACTTAGTTTTTAGACATTAGAATCAATGATTAGCTACTTTATAAGTACAAAGCTTCTACGATCAATATCCAAACTTATTGATTAGTATTGTTTAAAATAGTCATCACAAAAAATAACTAATTTAAAAAATGATGACTGAAAAGATTAAACAATTTAAAAAGGCGTGGATGTTATTCCGTCAACATGATGAAAATGGATTAAGTGTATTCTTCGTTTTAGCCATACTTCAAATTTTAATTATTGGTACGAGTGTTGGTTTACCGTATTTGTTTAAGCTGCTGATTGACCAGACCAGTGAGCCTGATCATTACTATTCGATTCAAGACTTTTTTCAAATTCATCTGCTCTATTTATTCGCCGTAGCTTATGCACTCGCTTGGTTTATCAATGAAGGGATGAAGAATGTAAATAATTTTGCCATGTCTATGATGATCAGAAATGTTGATGCATCCATGCTTAAAGCTGGTGTATTTAATTTTCTAGATTTGAAATTAAAAGATCAACGTCAACAACATATCGGTGTATTTAATGCAAATTTAATTCGTGGCAGCGAAGCACTTGGTACAATTATTTTTACTATATTTTTTGTTATTGTTCCTACAGTATTTAAAATCTTAGGTATGGTGTATGTGCTCGGAAATACGATCAATCTTGAATTTGGTGTGTATTTTTTCGTATTCTCAGCTTGTACAGTTGCTTTATCGCTCATCATTACCTTTAAGACACAAGATATCTTTACGATTATGTATGGTGCTCGAAATCAACTGAATCAATTTGTGATTGAAAAACTCCAACAAAGTTATGATATCAAACTCAGTCATTCGAAATATTACGAATTTGAAGAGTTTAGCCGCAGAATCGATGACTATAAAATAAAGACTCAGGATACCTATAAAAAACTTCAGTATCTCATGATATATCAACTGTTATTTGTGTCATTTTTTCTTTTGGTATTCATGGTTTTATCAGTCTATATGTTTGAATATCAAAGTTTTAGTTCAGGTGATTTTGTTTTAGTCAGTACCTATATTATAGGTTTAACCATTCCTTTAATGATGATGTCTCAAAATATCATTCATTTGAAAGGTCATATTGTGGCTATTGATCAGTACCTAGAATATTTTGAATTGGAACATGAGTCATTCAGTACGAATGATCTAACAGCTGAGGAACAGAAAGAAAGTGCGGTGGCGTATTCGTTTCAAAATGTGACATTTGATCTAGGTCAGCAGACGATTGAAAATTTTAATTTAGACATCGTGTGTGGAAAAATATATTTAATTCAAGGTCGAACAGGTATTGGAAAATCAAGTTTCCTCAATTATTTGGTGGGAATAGAAAAGATCAAATCTGGACGACTATTCTTTAGAAATTTAGAGATCACTTCAGTATTTTCAGAAAAGATATTTGATCAGATTGCTGTGGTCAGCCAAACTCCGATCGTTTATTCAAGCTCATTAAGACAAAATTTGATTCAAAATACTGAGATCAAATATTCTGATGAGGAGCTTAAACATTGGCTAAAAGAGTTCGATTTACTCCATTTGCTGGAAAAAAATCAAATTGAGTTAGACGATGATATACAAGAAATTTATAAAAACTTCTCTGGTGGTGAAAAACAACGATTAAACATCATTCGTGCATTATTAAAAAAACCAGAGCTTTTGATCTTAGATGAACCTACAGCAGCCTTAGATGAGAAAACAAGTTCGAAAATTTTAAAAATTATTCAAGAGCGAGTTGAAACGGTCATTATGATTTCTCATGAACGTATGGCGACAGAAATCGCAGATGAAATTATTGATTTCAACATCATTCTAAATTCTATCGATGAGGATTAAATGATGATTGTTGTGGCATGAATATCAATCAAAAAAAGCGTTTTTTAAAATATGTATTTATTTGATTAAATTTAGTCTTGAGCAACGATTCATGTACTTGATGATCGATTTTGATGTCAGTTAAATATTTTTTAGCATGATCTGAATGATTTTTATGCTATGAAATATTTATGATAATACAAAATCTACAGCTGCTTGCGCATGAATAGAAGTTGTATCAAATAGAGGGACTGAGAATTTTAGATCTCCTATAAGCATACAAATCTCAGTGCATCCTAAAATGATTCCTTCAGCGCCAGAAGATATTAATTCTTCGACAATATGAATATATTTCTTTTGCGAAGCTTCGCTAATTATGCCTAAACATAATTCGTTGTAAATAATATCATGAACAATTTTTCTACTCGCTTTATTAGGTGTAATTACTTTAAGTCCTTTTTCCTCCAATCTGCTTTTATAAAAATCTTGTTCCATCGTAAATGCAGTACCAAGCAGCCCAATTTTTGTAATTTTCTGGCTCATGATTTCCATGGCTGTCGCATCTGCTATATGAATAAATGGTATGTTGGTTGATTCCTCAATATAAGTTGCTACTTTGTGCATTGTATTTGTACAAAGTACTATGCCATCTGCACCTGCTTTTTCTAATTGTATGGCTTGATCTCTTAAATAGATTCCTGCATCTTCCCATAATCCTTTGCGTTGTAACTCCTCAATTTCAGCGAAATCAACGCTAATAAGAATAACCTTAGCAGAGTGTAACTTGCCAAGTTTCGTTTGAACCATCTTATTGATTTGTTGATAGTACAAATCAGTCGACTCCCAACTCATTCCACCTAATAAACCAATTGTCTTCAAGTTCGCACCTTTAAAAATTAAATATTTAATTAATCAATATAATGAAAATTATCGAGTATGAAATTGCTACTTTTTAAAATAATGACTTAATCAAAGTGAGAAAAGTTCAGCTTTTGATGTGTATTTTTAGGGATGAATGTATATAAGTTTAGCAGCAGAATTTACCAATCTTATGGTTGAGTAAGCTTCTCATCGGAAGAATTCACATTAACCCCGAACTTAGATGCCATAAATAGAGGAAAATTATTGTATTGCTGAACAATCCATGTATAGAGCATTCTAGTTCAAAATCTTGTAGGATATCAATCAAAAGGCTCATTCATGAGCCTTTTGATGAGTGATTTGAAAGATTAAAAAATCTATTGATCATAGGAATTTTTTTTAAATTAAACCAGCGTGTCTACAACGCCTTTTAATACACCTAATCCTAATGAATCAATTGTTCCATTAAGTGTTTCATTTACGCCAGTGCCAATTTTCACTAAAGGATCTTTTAATCCTACAAGAGAGCCGACAGTACCAAGCAAATTAGTCACTAAACCTGCACCAGATACTGCTTCAATTTCATCTAATGTAAGTTCTTTTAAAGTTGTTGGATTTGAATTATTCATTGTATTCACCATTCATGTTTGATTTTATTTTCAAGTAAATCGAATAACTAGCGTTAAACGATAGACTCATCATAATGAATGCATTTTGTATGCCAACTAATAAATAATGATAAATATATAATTTAGGTATAATTAATAATATGGAGGAGTGATTAACGGATTTTTCATGAAAAAATTCATCATTTTTGTGCAAATGTCACCGAATTGGTGCATTGATCGATTTGAATGATGGTTGAGAATTTAGCGCGTTAATTTCTTAAATTGATTTCACTAAACGAAATGAGTTTATATTTCATAGAATTATTTAAGAATTGAGCGTAAAAAATTACACTCAACTCAACTCAACTCAACTCAACTCAACTCAACTCAACTCAACTCAATTAATTGATGTACATTGCTGAGCTTTAGGATTATTCAATCCTCGACTATGAGTGAATACAGCAATTACAGCTAAAGAGATAAAAATCAATACACTGTAAATTAAGGTACTGGTATTGAAGTGATCTACCATAAAACCACCAAATAATGCGCCTGCTGCAATCATGATTTGGAACATACTGACAAAAAGAGGCATCCCTTTTTCAACCGCATGTGGCGCATGTAAAAACATCCAAATATTGGCTGTCGTAGGAAAGGCACCAAAAGCAAAACCCCATAATGCTGTAAGAATATATGCACCAGTTAAGAATTTGGCATAAACCGGGAATGTAAGGAATACGATCGCTAAACACAATGCAACAGCAAAAAGCGTATAGCGGACATTGATATTGCTGCTATAACCGGAGAATGCATTGCCTACGAAGCCTGCTGCTCCATAAATAAGAAGCAATGAACTGATGGTTGAACCATCAAATCCTGCTTCATTTTTATAGAATGGCGCCAAGTAACTGTACGTTGAAAAATGCGCTAATCCGATAAATAAAACAATGATTAAGCCTTTACGAGCTTTGGGATCTCGAAACAATGCGGGTAGATCGCTATATTGAATAGCTGAAGTCGGCGGTAATTTCGGTAGGAATTTAATCTCAAATAACAGAATAATGGCACCAATCACTGAGGTGATCATAAAAGCATTACGCCAACCGTAAATTTCACTTAGCCATGTTCCAACCGGAACACCCAGCACAGTTGCCAGAGTCACGCCAGCCATGACGATAGCTGTTGCTTTGGCGATGGGTAGGTGAGGAGGTGCAACACGACCACTTAAGGCGATTGCAGTTGCCCAGAATCCGCCTATCGCGATACCCAAGAAAAAACGACTCAATAGAATCCAAGTGAAACTTTCTGAATAGCTCGTAATGAAATTTGCAATGACCATGACCGCTGTGAGTGCGATTAATAAATAGCGTCGATCAAGTTGCTTCACCCAGACCGAGATAAGCGGTGCTGCGAAAGCACCCATCACGCCTGGAAGGGTAATGAACAGGCCAGCAGTACCGACTGAAATGTTGAGATCTAGTGCGATTGCATTGAGCACACCAATAGGGAGAAACTCACTGGTCACTAATATAAAAGCGGTGATAGAAAGTGTAATAACAGCAAACCAATTTCCTTGATTTTTTGTAGGAGATGGAGAATTAACAGCGGTTTCAGTCAGATGAGATTCAGATTTCATTGACCAACGCTCCTTGAAAATAATTTCATAATGATTGTTATAAAAATAAAATATTTGAATTTAAGATCTGGGTCAATTAATTTATTAATGATCATTATAAAATTAATTGGGTTGAATATGCAGGAAAGTTCAAAGCCAATAAATCAAATGGATAGTGCCAAATCAATATCTAAGGGGCGTGGACGTCCTAAGTGTTTTAATGAAGAACAAGCACTTGAAAAAGCCATGACACTATTTTGGAAATACGGTTATGAAGCTACTTCAATGAGTGATTTAACATTCGCCATGGGAATCACTGCACCTAGTCTTTATAGTACGTATGGTGATAAATCAGAGCTCTTTAATCGTTGCATTGACTATTATCTCAGGCACGAATCATGCTCGATGGAAATGATTTTTAAACATGCACATTCCATAAAATTAGCAATGGAACTTTATTTGATTGAAAATCTAAAACGACTGGTGCAGAAAGACAAACCGAAAGGATGTATGTTGGTCGTGTCGACAATGAACTGCTCGATTCAAAATCAACAAATACAACAATCAATTTCGGAAAAAAGACAGTTATCTAAATCGAATTTACTAGAAAAATTATTAGCTGCCCAAGCCTCAGGTGAAATTAGTACACAAACTAATATTCAGGCAATGACAGATTATTATATGACGATTTTACAAGGACTAAGCTTACAAGCACGTGATGGGGCTACTTTTGAACAATTGGAAAGCGTTGTACACATGGCGATGCAAACTTGGGCTCATTTTTAAGTCAGAACTTCTCACTTACGAAAAGTTCTGACTTGAATTTTATGACTTGATAAATTTTCGGCTTACTAAGAATTGTTCAGTCGCTTCCAAAAGTTTTTCAGCGTAAATTTCTTGCTTTGCCGTCAACCAACCTAAGGCGAACCAGTCACTGGCTTCTAATTCTGTTTGCTGTAAGTAGGATGATGAGGAAGACAATACTTGATATTGTTCAGCTGCATAATGTGCATCATTAAGCGCCTTGCCGTATTTTTGTAAATTTTTCACATCAAAAATTTGTGTTAAGACTGGGAAACTGAATTTTAATTCACTTAAATGTATTGCCAATTGGTCAAGACTATCAAAGTTAGAAGGATCAGCTTCATTCAGACATTCCTGTAAAACTTTATACTGTTGTTGAAGCGTATTTTGAGCATAGGTTTTGAGGTCTTGGGTTTGCACCTTCTTAGAATTGCCTAAACTAAAACTCAAAAGTTCAAGATAGTGTTGAACGTTTTGGGTAGATTTGACTAAGTTGTTTAATTTTTCTCGGGCGTAGAGCACATCTTTGCTGAGCATTTCAGCAGTTTTAGGGTTTTGCAGAATAGCACCTAAGGTGTGTTGCATATGCTCATAATGTTTTAGGTTTTCAAAATGACTTTTAAATGCAGATAACTGATGTGCCCATTTATCTGTGCTCTTTGATGTCCAGTCTTTAAAAATAGATAGACTTAAAAACAAATAGTTCAAAGCAATATGTGCTTGTTCGATGTGTTCCTGTTCAGCCACTTCCGCAGAAATCGCAGCAATATTCGGCAGCAAATGTTGCATATGATGACCGATCATCATTCGAATCGTTTTTTCTGCGCTTTCTTTTTTTGCAACGATCCATTCTTTTTCAGTTCGCGCTGGGCTTACAACTATATTTGAAACCAATAAATTTCCAAACTCAGCTTTACTTCGAACATCTAGCCAAAGTTGATATTTTTTGACCCACTCAAAACTAAATGCTAGTAATGTTTCAACTTTTCCTTGTTTGAGTTCAAACTCTACTTCATGAATCTCATGTTCTCGATCACCTGATCGTACAACGCCAATATCTAGACACACTTCAATTTCAGCATCTTCAAAGCTAATCACTCGGACTGTACGTTGAATGTCTGTTTCAAACTGCAAGACTAATTGGTCAAAATCACCTTTTAATGCGTCATTTAAGACCTTATAAGCTTCGGAATCATCTGAATAAATAGATAGATCTAAATTCGGTGCAGCCTCAAGATTACCTAAATCATGATTATGTTCGAAACGGTGTAAATGACTTTTACTTTTCGTCGCTTTTAAGGTCTGAACCCAATTGGCATTTTCAAGACGTTGTCGAATAGCTATCCCATGCTGAGAGAGTAGGCGATCAGGAGTGTCATAGTACTTTGCTTGCATTTGAATGAGTTCAGACTTTTTTGGATCAATTGCTTTTAAAATCGCATTCCGTCGAGCTTCTGGGATCTGAAACTTTAATTCAATTTCAAGCATGTGATTTTCCTAATTGATCAATCATTTTCATAGAAGTAAGATATTTGATTGCTTTTAATTTAAAGGGGATTGTAACTGATTTAGTTAGAACCACAATCTAGACAATTCACTTACATTTACTTGAATGAATGATTAATCACAATATTTGTAAGATAAGCTTTTCAAGTGCAATTTTTTGAATTATGGTGGTCAAAAAAGGACAGGAATAAAAAAATGAATGCTTATGTAGAGCCATCTTCATCGCAAGAAGAAGCTAAACTTCAATTACCCATCAAGAATTACTCAGAATTTTATCGTTTTTATTTGACTGAACACCGCAGCATTATGAGTCGTCGTTTACATGCAGCAGGTAGCTCAATCGGTATTTATTTTTTTACTCAAGCGATTCGTCAGCGTAAAGCTAAATATTTAGTCTACGGATTAGTTTCAGGCTACGCATGCGCGTGGGTGGGGCATTTTGTTTTTGAAAAAAATAAGCCAGCAAGCTTTAAACAACCGTTGTATAGCTTTATTTCAGACTGGAGAATGTTGTCAGATATTCTACGAGGTAATTTGAGCCTTAGAGACCGTAAATTTGATAAAATTGATAGCTAAATTTATATATTTTTTTTAAAAGCTCAGAATATTCTGGGCTTTTTTGTCATGAAATGTTTTAAGAAAGCTACAGGAAATTTTGTAACAATGATTGAATAATATGTAGGGAAGGCTAAAATTCAATGAATGAATCCAAATTATAAATTGTGGTATTTAATAAAAAAATTAACGTATTCGGTTAGATGAATTAACGATATTATTCTGACTATTTGCATAATGTTAAATTTAGAAAAACTGCTAAAAATAGAGTATTACCTTGGTGCTATCAAATAAGCTGTTATGTTTCTTAAGAAAAATCCTATAAATCACAATTATTTCTGATTATCCAATTTTTTTAAATCAGGTCGAATTTTATAAATATTATTTTGGAGTTCAAAAATATGACTTAGTGCTTTTCCTATCAGTAAGATATTTTCTCTGTTTTCTAGCGATGGATCTGATTGAATCTTACTAGGAATGCTATCTAATAATATAGCGGCTTGATGCAAATCATCATTTATTTTTTTTAATTGATCCATTTTTCTCTTCTATAAATGTTGGTAAGGATATAAATAATATTAAGTTGAGATCCTGAATTATTCGACTGTTTGGTGTATTGCTGTTCTAATAAGAACTTTATTAGAACATAGTAAAATCGTAGCTCTAATACATCTTTTTCTTAAAGTTTATATTAGCATTTTAAGCGTAACACAGTGTTCTTTAACCATATTTTACACATGTAAGAGGTTTGTATAATTCAAATATTCATCAGCTCTCAAGTTTATTTACTGGATAGTCGGATGTAATGTTTTGCCATCGAGTTCAACGGAAATTTCTTCAAAATCAAAATAAATATTTACTGAATTTTCTTAAAACCTAATAAATTCAATTTGACTTTCTTTATTCGTGTAAGAAAACTATTGCTGAAAGTGGTTTAATTTGATGAATCGCTATTTACTTTTCAATAATTACATTTACTAAGTCCTTACTATAATTTATTGTACTTAAATTTATGATTTTTAATGATATTTTGTTTGCCTCTTAATTTTAAAAGATATCACTTAATCATTTGCTGTACATGACATGCCAAAAGGTGTTTTCATACTGATTCGTCTATAACTAATGCCAGGTATGGGCTCCTTCGCAGGTTACATCTCTCTTTTTTCGCAAACTTCTTTTATGTACATAAGCGTGTCTTTCGAAGAACTATATGGAATATATTCAAGCGTATTTGAGTCAATGACTTTAAATCTCTGTCTTAGCTCATAAATTTTTTCACTAGGAGCTTGTGCTGAAAGCTTTCTTTCAATAATTTGATTTTCAGCTTCATACCAAGAGCGATCAACAAACCCTTCTTTGTCATGTTTAAAAATCATTTCTGCATGAGCGAAATTATTAGCTAATAATAAAATTAAAATTCTCATAAACATCTATTTTTTCTTTTATATATTTTAAATATATTCAATTATACCTCAATATTTATCCCAAGAGTTGGCCACAGAACTTGTGGATGAATTTGAGCTTGAAAAAAAATAAAATAGATGAAATTTCGATTTTGATCAATTTTTGTCATATTTTGCCAAAAAGGTCTATCCAGCAATTAGCTTCGAATGATTAGTCAAATTTTCTTGGATTAAATTTCACAAATTCATTTCAATCAATATCTTTAATACGCTTAGTCAACAATAGAGCCTGTTAATTTCTACATTTTATCAATGTGTTCTTCCAAGGCTTTGTCCTATAATGTTTTAAATTTTTAGTATTTGCCTAGAGTTATTCTTTATGCGCGGTTTGTATTTAATCACCAACGATGATCCTATTGAACTTCTATTAGCAAAGCTTGAAGGAGCGATGGCAACTTATGAAGTTGCAGTACTTCAGTATCGTCGTAAAAACGTTGTGAAAGAAGATCAAGCTTATGAAATTGAATACATGAAGAATATGTGTAATCAATATAAGGTTCCTTTTGTCATCAATGATGATTTAGAGGCTGCAGTCAAATATGGCGTGGGTGTGCATCTTGGTCAAGATGATGGTTCAATCCAAGAGGCTGTAGAACGATTGCCAAAAAATGTCTTAATTGGACGTAGTTGTAATAATTCTATTGAACTTGCCGAACAGGCGATCGCAGACGGCGCAAATTATGTAGCATTTGGCGCAATTTATGCGACAGAAACCAAACCTGAAGCAGGCAATATTGGTTTAGAAACGTTAAAAGCTGCAAAAGCAAAATTAAATGTACCTATTTGCGCGATTGGTGGTTTGACGGTTGAAAATGGTGCTGAAGTGATTGCTGCCGGAGCAGATCTTTGTGCTGTAATTAGCGATGTATTGGGTCGTTCGATGTCAACCGTTGGTCAACGTGTTTACGATTGGTCAGAGCTATTTACTAAACAAGCTTAAATTTTTTACTTTTTTGAGTTGAGTGATTTTCATGAGTTTATCTCCTAAGCAAGAACAATTATTTAAACAAGCCAGCAAACATATTCCAGGTGGTGTGAATTCACCAGTACGTGCCTTCAATGGTGTAGGTGGTACGCCGATATTTATTGAAAAAGCTCAAGGCGCCTACCTGTACGATGTAGATGGCAAACGCTATGTAGATTATGTTGGTTCATGGGGGCCAATGATTTTAGGACACGCCCACCCTGCGATCATTAAAGCTGTTCAAGACGCCGCTGTTGATGGTCTAAGTTTTGGTGCACCTACAGTGCATGAAACGACATTGGCAGATATTATCTGTGAAATTATGCCGTCGATTGAATTGGTACGTATGACCAACTCAGGGACAGAAGCAACAATGACTGCGATTCGTCTTGCACGTGGGTATACAGGTCGTGACAAGATTGTTAAGTTTGAGGGCTGTTACCATGGTCACTCAGACTCACTTTTAGTGAAAGCAGGTTCTGGTCTACTCACAAGTGGTGAAGGCGAGGCGACATCAGCGGGTGTTCCTGCTGATTTTGCAAAACATACTTTGACGCTTCCATACAATGATATTACGACTTTAAAAGAATGCTTTGCTAAATTTGGTTCCGAAATTGCGGGTGTTATTGTTGAACCTGTTGCAGGTAACATGAACTTGGTTAAACCAATTGATGGATTCTTGCAAGCCATTCGAGATGTGTGTGATGAGCATGGTTCAGTATTCATTATTGATGAAGTGATGACCGGTTTCCGTGTGGGATTAGGTGGAGCTCAAGCACACTACGGCGTTACACCTGATTTAACTACGCTAGGTAAAATTATTGGTGCAGGTCTTCCTGTAGGCGCATTTGGTGGTAAGCGCGAAGTGATGGAATGTATTGCACCTCTTGGTAAAGTTTACCAAGCGGGAACTTTGTCAGGTAACCCACTGGCAATGAGAGCTGGTATTGAGATGTTTAAACATCTTCGTCAACCTGGTTTCTATGAAAATCTAACTGCACAGCTCGAAAAGTTATTGGTTGGTTTACAGACTGCCGCAGATGAAGCAGGTATACCATTTAAGACTCAACAGGTTGGAGGTATGTTTGGATTGTATTTCACTGATCAAGAAGACATCACAAGCTTTGATTCAATGTTGAAATGCGATGTTGAAATGTTCCGTAAATTCTTCCATGGCATGTTGGATGAAGGTGTAAATTTAGCGCCTTCTGCTTTTGAAGCCGGCTTTATCTCAAGTGCGCATTCCGATGAAGATATTGCGTTCACTATTCAAGCAGCTAAGAATGTATTTGCGCGTTTAAAATAGAATTTTTTTGAAAATCTATTAACATAAGCCTACAGTGTAAATACTGTAGGCTTTTTTGCACGTATAAAATTCACGGACTTAAAATAGAAATGAAATTAAAACATTATTTAACTTTAGAAGACGCGGAGTTCTTACTGACGCGTGCGCAACAATATGCGATTGATAAAAAGTTGAATGTCAGTATTTCTGTTGTAGATGAAACTGGAAGTTTACTTGCAATGAAACGCATGGATGGTGCCTCTCCGATGACTGCGAATTTGTCAGCTGAAAAAGCAAAATGTTCAGCTTTGAGCCGCCACCCATCTCAAATTTTTGAAGAGCTGATCAAAGATGGGCAATTGGGTTTTCTGACTGTTCACTCATTGTCGGGAATGTTAGAAGGTGCGGAACCCATTATTTATCAAGGGCAATTGGTGGGAGCCGTGGGAGTTTCAGGTGCTAAATCTTTTGAAGATGCTGAAATTGCGCTGCATGCCATTGAAGTTTTCTTGGCTTTAGCTGATTAAAGTGGCAATGTCATATTTTTATACACCACCCAAAAAAATTGAACTCAGCGCGAGTTTGGCAAAGTGGTCCATTCAAGCTGAACAATGCGTCTTGGTGGTTTTTGGATTTCAACGTTTAGCTGAATATAGCAATGACCAACATCAAGAATTATTAATTCATTTAAATCGCTTAATTAAAAAAGCTCAGGCTTTAGATATTGAAGTGATTGAAATTGAAGAGCAGCAATCATTTTCTAAAGTAGCGCAGTTGGGTGAATTACTCGCAGAAAAGAAACAACTCATTGTCTCTGGCATGATCAATTCACCTATAAAACAACTTTTACAGCATATCATTTCGATTACTCCTCAAATTTGTGTGGTGAACGATGCTGTTCATCTAGAAACGAAGAGCCAACATTTACAGTGGATTGAGAACTGTGTAGAACAAGGTATTCATCATATGAATACCTCTGCCATGATTCGAATGCTGGAATTAAGTGCGCCGACTTCGTTTATTCTTTCTGAAAAGGGCATATTACTGTCTATTGCTGAATACCTCGAATTCGATATTTTAGAAATTGATCCATTTCAAGATTTACGGAACTATGGCTTAGATTCAGTCGCAATGGTGAGTTTGATTGGCTTGTGGAGAGCCAATGGCGCACATATAGATTTTGAATCATTTGTGCAAAATTGCACACTTTCTCAATTGCTTCCTATCCTGAGAAAAGACTGCTAGATGTCAAAAATAAAACTTAATTCATTTGAATCGTTAGATTGATTTAATTTCTATCAGATATCGGAAAAATCATCACTGTTTGTCCATTTCAAGATTGTAATTTATCGCTAAGCTTTCTATTATTGCCGCCTTGTTTTCACGATCTGCTAGGAATAGAAATTTGAGTCATTTTCTTCAGGAACATCTCATTCATCGTGATCAAGATTTTATGGTGATTCACAAACCAGCTGGATTACTTTCTGTTCCGGGCAAAACGCCTGATCTTCAAGATTGCGTTATCAATCGTCTTCTTCAAGAAGAACCACGTACGCTTCTGATTCATCGTTTAGATCGTGATACATCAGGCTTATTGGTGTTTGGACTCAGTAAAACAGGTCAAAAATCGATCTCGCGCCAATTTCAAGAACGTGAAACGGATAAAACTTATCAAGCACTAGTCGTGGGATGTGTAAAAGGTCAAGGAACTGTAGATATTCCCGTGATTTACGACCCATCGCGTCCGCCATTGCATATCGTAGATGCGCATCACAATAAAGCAGCGTTAACGCATTGGGAAGCAGTTGAACAATTTCAAATTCAAGATCAGTGGGTGACACGCGTAATATTAACGCCAATCACAGGTCGAGCACATCAACTTCGCGTTCACATGCAGCATTTAGGGCATCCCATCGTAGGGGATACTTTGTATGCAACACCAGCGCAACAAGCTTTGAAAGATCGACTCTGTTTGCATGCAGAGCAGTTAAGTTTCAATCATCCTGTTACCGGTGAACGACTGAACTTTCATTGTCCAGTGCCGTTCTAAATACACATTTTAAAATCAGCATACGAATATTTTTATGATCTCATCATGATGAAATTTTGGTTATGATCAATTAAGTATATCGTTGCTAAATATTGCTCACTTTTTGGTGGGCTTTATGTCAAAATATATTGCTTATAGACGTTAAATTTTGCTCAAATCATCTCCTGTTTGAGCATAAGTTTTCAGTCCTAACTTGAGATAAGGTGGAAAAATTGCAGCAGTTTGCTATTGGTCAACGTTGGTTATCAGACACAGAGACAGAGTTAGGTTTAGGGGTTTTGATTGATGTAAATGAACGATCAATTAGCATCCTCTTTCCTAAAAGTGACGAAACCCGTGTCTATGCACGTAGTAACGCACCTTTATCTCGAATTGTGTTCAATGTGAATGATGAGCTTCAAGACCAAGAGGGCATCGTCTGGAAAGTCGAATCATTAGAAGAGCGTGGTGGCGTTATTCGTTACAACGTCATTCGTCAGTTACAAGATGGTACTGATGAACGTAAATCATTAAATGAAACTCGTGTTGGTGCGACGATTCAATTGTCTAAACCACTTGATCGTTTACTGGCAAGCCAAATTGATTATAAAGAATGGTATGACCTGCGTATTGAAGCATTACAAATGCAAGCTAATATGCAAAATAGTCCATTACGTGGCATGGTGGGTGCTCGTGTTGGATTGATTCCTCACCAATTTTATATCGCGCATGAAGTAGGTAAGCGCTTTGCTCCACGTGTCTTATTGGCGGATGAAGTTGGTCTAGGTAAAACCATTGAAGCAGGTTTAATCATACACCAGCAACTGAAAACAGGACGTTCTGAACGCATCCTCGTTTTAGTTCCTGATTCGCTGCAATATCAATGGATGGTTGAAATGCGTCGCCGTTTCAATTTGAATTTCTCGCTATTTGATTTAACGCGTACTGCTTCGATCAAAGAACATGATCCAGAATTGAATCCGTTCTTAACTGAACAGTGCATCATTGCGTCTGTTGATCTCATGATCGACCATGAAGATTTACGTGAGCAAGCGCTCGAAGCAGGTTTTGATTTGCTTGTGGTGGATGAAGCACATCATTTGATGTGGTCAGAAGAAGAAGGTGGTAATGACCGCTATGACCTTGTTGAAGAATTTGCTGAAAAAACTGCAGGCGTACTTTTACTGACTGCAACGCCTGAACAGTTAGGGGTCGAGTCTCATTTTGCCCGTTTACGTTTACTCGATCCGCAACGTTTTAGTTCGCTTGATCGTTTCTTAGATGAAGAGGAAAAATATCAGCAAACAGCTCAAATTGCAGAAGTGCTGATGTCGGATCAACCTCTTGAAGCTGATCATTTCCAAGCAATTGAGCAGTTACTGGGTCACAAGATTGAAGATGAGCCAGAACAGCGTTTCCGTGCAATTCATGAATTGTTAGATCGTCACGGTACGGGACGTGTACTATTCCGTAATACACGTGAAGCGATTCAAGGCTTCCCTGGTCGTGATTGTCAGCCTGCACCATTACCTGCGCCAGAAGGATGGTCGATGGATGGTAAACTTCGTGAACAAATGTGGCCAGAAGAAGCGCAATTGGACGGGGCTTGGATGGAAACTGATCCGCGTGTAACGTGGATTATGGAAATGCTCCGTACTCAGTTAAAGCATAAAAAAGTCTTACTCATTGCGCGTAGTGGGCCTGTAGTTGAAGCTTTAGAAAATGCATTACGTATCCATGCAGGGATCCGTACAGCAATGTTCCATGAAGGCATGAGTCTATTAGAGCGTGACCAAGCAGCTGCTTATTTTGCGGAAGATTCGTATGGTGCTCAGATTTTATTGTGTTCAGAAATTGGTTCAGAAGGTCGTAACTTCCAGTTTGCTTCAGATTTAATCCTATTTGATTTGCCAGCGAACCCTGATGTGCTTGAACAGCGTATCGGTCGACTTGATCGTATTGGTCAAGAAAACCGTATTCAGATTCATGTGCCATATTTAGTGGGCACTGCACAAGAGCGCATGTTCCGTTGGTACAATGAAGCATTAAATATTTTCAGCAATATTTCTCCAACTGCGCAAACCTTACAAGAGAACTTTATTGTTGATCTTAAAGATTGCTTGTTGGCTGATAAAGGTCAAGCGTTTGAAGATCTTCTTGAAGCTGTAAGTGTGCAACGTGAAGCCTTAGAGCAAGAGCTACAAGCAGGACGTGATCGTTTATTGGAATACAATTCTTGTCGTCCAATGGTTGCGCAAGAAATTGTGCAAGCACTTGAAGAGTATGATGATAATACGACTTTGCCAATGTTTATGAAACGCTTCATGGCATCAACCAATATTGATTTTGATGAGCAAAGTAATGGCACGGTGATTATCAAGCCTACTGATCAAATGCAAGTCCAAGGTCTGACTTTGGATGAGGAAGGCATGACCGTGACGTTCTATCGTGATCAGGCTCAGATCCGTGAAGATGCGCAATACATAACGCTTGAGCATCCTTTCACTGAAAGTGTCATGGAAATGATCAATACGCAATCGTTTGGTAGTACCAATGTGGCGTTATTGAAGTCTGCAGCTTTACCACAAGGTTCAGTTTTAGTTGAGGTGTGGTTCAAAGTGGATGTGATTGCACCGAAAGCATTGAACTTGCCAGCGAGTTTACCAACACAATTGATTCGTGTGTTATTAAGTGAAAAGGGCCAAGATTTATCAGCTAAAATTGCACCAGATATTTTGAAACCATACTTACATCATCTTGACGGTAATAGTTGTCGCCAAGTGGTGAAAGCACGTCGTGATGTCGTTGAACAACGTTATGCACAAGCTTTAGACATTGCAAAAGGTGCTTTGCCTGAATTAAAACAGCAAGCGAAAGAAATTTATAGCAATAAATGGCAATATGAAATTGATCGTTTAAGTTATTTGAAACAATTTAACCCAAGTATTCGCGAAGATGAAATTGCACGTTTGCAGAAGCTTCAAAAAGAAGGCTTAAGCCTTTTAGAAGGTTTAGCTGTAACGCCTGAAGCGATTCGAGTCTTGGTGGTGGTAAAGCCATAAAATAAAAAAAAGCACCCTAGGGTGCTTTTTTAGGACTGCAGAAATTGATTGAAGTCAGGTTTTCTTTTTTGTAAGAAAGCCATCACGGCTTCAATCATTTCAGGCGATGTTAAACGTTCTGCAACAACCTCAGCTTCCTGAACAATACAATTCTGAATTTGATCTTGCTCGGGGCGAATTTGTTTTTTAATAATTTTTAGCGTGGTCATTGGCAGTTGACTCATCTGTTGAGCCCGCTGTAAAGCTAATTGTTCAGGTTGCTCGCAAATCTGATTGATGATTCGACATTTTAGCGCCTCTTCCGCTGAAAATTTTCGACCTGTGAGCAATAATTCGGCAGCCATATGATAACCAGCCAACTCAGTGAAAAGAAGGCTGGTGCCACCTTCTACAGATAATCCCAAACTTACAAATGGAATTTGAAATTCTGTATCGGGGTGCGCGTATACCATGTCACAGTGAAATAGCATAGTGACGCCAACGCCTATAGTGCAGCCACGTACCGCAGCAATAATAGGTTTAGAAAATCTTGCGATCGCTTTTAGGAAGATAAATGGTGGTGTAGCATCAGCGGCTAAACCAACATATTTTTGAGCGGCAGACATAAAATCTTTCAGATCATTTCCTGCGGTAAAATCATGTTCGTTACCCTGTAAAATCACAACATTCACTTGTTGAGATTGATCTGCCGCATCCAATATTTTTGCAATGTCATTGTACATTTCCCCAGTTAAAGCATTTTTTTGCTCGGGGTGATCAATTTTGATGGTCAGGATTCTATTCTCAATCGTGACATGAATAAAAGGGTTTAGTGAATCTAAATTTTTTAACATGGCGGCATTCCTTGTCGCAAATTAAAAAAGCTCAGTAGACACGATTGTATACTGAGCTTTTATTCGTGCCTTATTGGCATTAAAGTCGATTTAAAATTTGCTCAGCATCTGAATAATTCATGTATTTTGGTACGGCATAAATTCCATGGGCTTCAGTAAAAGCAGATTTAATCATCTCTGGGAAATCTTGCTTTTTTAAATTCGGAATCTCAGTATTGATTTTCAAATCTTTGAGTAATTGCTTTACGCTTTGAATGAAAATATTTGCGGCTTGTTCATCCGAAGTGTGTGACGAGCTTAAACCAATTTTCTTCGCTGCTAGTGCTAAGCGTTTTTCTGATGCTTTACGATTAAATTCTAGAACATGAGGCAAGATAATAGCATTAGCGCGTCCGTGTGGGATTTGATATTGAGTCCCTAATTGATGCGCCAAAGCATGTACATAGCCAATTCCAGCACTATTCATTGCCAAGCCAGCATAATGAGAACCGAGCGCCATTGCTTCACGTGCTGCAATATTCTGACCATCTTCAAATGCAGTTTTTAAATTTTCCATGATCAATTTCATGGCTGCACTGGCGTAATAATCTGATTGTTTGTTGGCGAATCCGCTTACCCATGATTCAATTGCATGAGTAAGGGCATCAATACCAGTGTCAGCAGTGATAGCAGGTGGCATGCCTTTCATGATGACGGGATCTAAAGCAGTTGCTAATGGAACGACTTTGGGATCAATAACTAAGCCTTTGATATGAGTTTCACTGTCTGAAATAACTGCGGCAATGGTAACTTCAGAACCTGTGCCGGCGGTGGTCGGAATCACGAACAATGGATATGCAGGTTTACGGCTTTTTAAAATTCCAAAAAGTTGTTTAGGTGATTTATGGTTTGCGGCTGCGAGCGCTAATACTTTTGCTGTATCAATCGTCGAACCACCCCCTATACCCAATACGCTATCGCATCCGGTATTTTTAAACAGTGCTAGAGATTTTTCGACAATTTCACAAGTTGGATCAGGTTTTACATCAGAGAAAATAACAACTTCAATCCCATTGTGCTTTAATTGATCTTGAATGGGTTGTATGACACCTAATTTGACTAATACTGCATCAGTCACAATCATCACTTTTTTCATGCCGAGCTGAGCGATATTGCCACACAATTGCATTGATGAATCTTCACCCGCAAATACGAGAGGATGTGATACTGGGATTGCAAGGGTGAGGGCTTTGACAGCCATGAGTTGAGTTTTTGCACGTAAAATAGTGGCAATCTGAGCCATAATGATCAATCTCTATCCATGAGTTTGATTTAGTTATAGGATAATCATTGTCCAAGTACATTGGCGATAATCATCAACACATTGGTCTTAAATTACAATTTTATCAAAAATATAGCGCAATTAAACTGAGCAAAATAATGGTTGGATTTTGATCAGAATTCATGATAGAAAATAGAAAATAATTCGAAAATTTAAATCGTAAAGCTTTAGTTTTTACTCGGCAATCAGGAACTCAGGACGAGTTTAAAACGATTAAATCAGCTTTCGGTTATGAGTCATTACATAACAACAATGATGCGTTATTGGGAGTCATTACACATGGAAGTAAATCAGAACAACAACCAATTTGAGTTTTTACCGACTCATATTCACTATTTAATGTATTGGGAAAAGAAATCGCCAAACCAAGATTTCTTGGTTCAGCCTTTACCAAATGGTCAGGTGATTAAATACACTTGGGGAGAAGTGGCCAGTCAAGTCAAAAAAATGGCTGCTTATTTACAATCTTTGAATTTGCCTGGTCGTTCTCAGATTGCAATTTTTGGTAAAAATAGTGCGCATTGGATTATGGCAGATCTTGCAATTTGGATGGCAGGTCATGTGTCGGTTCCTTTATATACGACTCTCAATGGTGAAGGAACCAAATATGTTCTAGATCATAGTGAAACTAAGGCTTTGTTTATCGGTAAATTGGATGGTATTGGAGACAGTTGGAACGATGTGAAACAAATCATCCCTCAAGATATGCATTGTATTAAATTGCCATTGGCACCTGACTATAATGCGCCAACATGGGATGAAATCACTGCGAAAACAGCACCAACCAGTGAGCCTTATTTTCCAAACGAGGATGAGCTTGCGACCATTATTTATACCTCGGGCAGTACAGGTCTACCTAAGGGCGTTATGCAAAGTTATAAGACCTTGCTCTCACCTGCGAGTGAGCTGAAATCTACGTTTGGTGTTTCAGAAAAAGATCGTGCTTTATCTTACTTGCCGCTAGCTCATGTTGCAGAGCGTGTATTTATTCAATCATCCGTGATGATTTGTGGTTTTACCGTTTATTTTGCTAATTCATTAGATACATTTATTGAAGATCTTAATCGTGCAAAACCAACGATCTTCTTTTCTGTGCCACGTTTATGGACTAAATTTTATTTGGGGATTAATGAAAAAATTCCACTTAATGTACAAAACGTGTTGTTTAAAATCCCATTCTTGGGCAATAAGATTAAGCAAAAACTCTTGGCAAAATTGGGTTTGAATCATGTTCGTTATGCTTTAACGGGTTCTGCACCTTTACCCATAGATATTATTAAATGGTATCGTAATTTGGGCTTAGAGTTGCTTGAAGTTTATGGAATGACAGAAAACTGTGGATACTCGCATATCACACGTATGGGTGAATATATGAGTGGATATGTCGGACATGTTCAAGCACGAGTAGACTGCAAGATTGATGAGAATGGTGAGATTTTAGTCAGAAGCCCAGGAACAATGTTGGGTTATTACAAGAACCCAGAAAAAACAGCTGAAGATTTGACTGAGGATGGTTATTTAAGAACAGGAGACATGGGTGAAATTGATGCGACTGGCCGTCTAAAAATTACTGGACGTGTAAAGGACATCTTTAAAACTCAGAAAGGTAAGTATGTGATGCCTGTACCAATTGAACAAAAGATTGGTAATAACCAAATGATTGAATCTGTCTGTGTTGGTGGTGCAAGCCATAAACAGCCGATCGGCTTTGTGATGTTGGCAGAAGAAATTCGCAATAAATTGCAACAAGATAATAAACGTGATGATATCGAAGCAAAATTAATTGAGTTGAAGAATGAAATTAATGAAAAGCTTGAGCCACATGAAAAAATTGCATTCTTTGTGGTCATTATGGATTTGTGGACGATGGATAACGATATGTTGACGCCGACTATGAAGATTAAGCGTAATAAAATTGAGGCGAAGTACGAAGCCCTTATTCCAACTTGGGTTGCTCAAAATAAAGAAGTTATTTGGGAAAAGTAATAAAAAAGCCCTTCAACTGAAGGGCTTTTTTTACACTCAGTATTTATTCTTTCAGATGACGTGCGCCTTCTAAAATCATTCGGATCATCGTCATCGTTTGTTCAGCTACAACTTTTCTTTCATCGTGTGGCATGTTGATTAATTTAGCACCCATAGTGAATACCAATTGAGTAATCGCTTTTGCAGCCAATTCTGGATGCTTGATTTTATGAGAGTTATTTTGCTCGAGACGAACAAGATCATCCATGAGTTCTTGCTGAAAGTAATTGAGCTGTTTTTCAACCGCCTCTTTATAAGAGGCAGAACCAGTATAACCTTCACGTAACAACAGGCTCAGATTACCTTCGTCAGCATCTAACTGTTCAATAAATACTTCAACTGAACTACGCACAATACTTGAATTGCGAACTGCTTTTAAGCGAGCTTGATGCAAGATTTGACGTAAAACAATACCTGAGCGATCAATCAATTCAATGGCAAGTTCGTCGATATCTTTAAAATGTCTATAAAAACTGTTTGGCGCAATTCCTGCTTCACGGGCAACTTCGCGCAAGCTTAAAGATGCGATGCTTTTTTGAGGTCCGATAAGGTTGAGAGCAGCTTGGAATAATTCTTCTTTCGTGATTGTGGCTTTTCTTCCGACTGTACGTGCAGTTGGATGCTCCAAAATGGATGCGGATTCACTGGCATGTAGAGGAGAAAGAGTAATCGTAGAGCTGCTCATAAATATCAGAAGTTTACAGTTAGAGTTGCATTATATCGCTCAGTGTCAGGATATGGAAATCAATAGATGATATACAAGTGTCTATACAAATATATATACATGTGTATAATAATTCTAAACCCACTGTGATGAGCCCATAATGCAAGCAGTTAAGCAACCTAAAAATTTGATTAGATCCGCAGTAAATGCTGTATTTGATCCGAATGCTGCCAATTTTTGGTTGCAAAAGATCGATCCAATTTGGTCGGTGAATCAATCATTAGGCAAAATTGTTGAACGTACACAAGTTGCAAATGATACGGTCAGCTTAAAAATTGCGGTTAATCGAAAATTTCAGTTTGGTGAAGCAGGGCAACATCATCCAGTTATTGTCACGACACGAGGTCGTTGTTTTGAACGTACCTATAGTTTGACCAAAATCGACACTCAACATGTATTGTTGACTGCTAAGAAAGTCGATCAGGGTGTAGTCAGTTCTTGGATTAACGATATTGCTGAGGTAGGCGATATTGTTGAGTTTGGTGCACCCTATGGAGATATGACACTTGGAAGTGTAAATACACCTCTATTAATGCTGGCCGCAGGGAGTGGTATTACTCCAATGTACAGCTTGATCAAGGCATTATTGCAGCAACAAAAAAAATTAGTTCAGCCAGTTAAATTGATGTACTGGGCAAAAAAAACAGAAGATTTAGCATTTCAAACAGAGTTGATTGCTTTGGCGAATCAACACTCAAATTTTAATGTTGAATTTTTTACCACTCAAGATGAAGTGGCTGATTCCCGTTTAGAAGATTCTCATTTAATTGCTATCGAATCCTTAGATCAATATACGGTTTATGCATGCGGTCCAGCAGGATTTGTGCAAGTTGCTGAACAACTAACTGATACTCGTGTTCATAAATTTAAAGGTGAAGCATTCAGTGTTGAACCATTCATTAGTGATGAAACTGGTTTTGTTCAGGTCACACTTACGAAATCAAATAAGGTCGTCACGATTCCAAAGGGACAATCAATACTTGCAAGTTTAGAGCAACAAAATATTCGCCCACAGCACGGTTGCCGCATGGGGGTATGTAATAAATGTGCATGCCATAAAGCGCAAGGTGCAACTAAAAACCTCGTCAATGGTGCAGAAAATACTGAGCCTGGAAATCTGCTCAAAATCTGTATCAATTCAGCTCAGTCTGATCTCACTATCGACCTATAAGCGAGAATAATCATGAATATGCCAGTTCAAGCACAATATTTCAAAAACCCAAAAAATCGTGAACTCACTGATGCACAACTTGATGAACTCGCACGTGAACTTGATGCAATTAAGCAGGAAGTTCTTGATGATTTAGGTGAAAAAGACGAAAAGTATATTAAGCGAGTGTATGCAGCGATTCGCTACAGTTCAATCCTTGGACGTGCATGCTTATTTGCTGGCTGGTTTCCTCCAGCATGGCTTTTAGGCACAGGCTTGCTTGGTTTTGCCAAAATCATGGAAAACATGGAGTTGGGCCATAATGTGATGCATGGTCAATATGATTGGATGAACGACCCTAAATTTAAAGGGACAACTTACGAATGGGATATCGTCGGCACATCTGATGATTGGCGCCAAACCCACAACTACAAACACCATACCTATACCAATATTAAAGGTATGGATGATGATATTGGTTATGGAATTCTTCGTTTGTTCCCAGAGCAACGCTGGAAAAAAGGATATTTATTACAACCACTTTACAGTATTCCATTCTGTTTGTTATTCCAGTGGGGTGTAGCGATTCAGAACTTAGAAATTGGTAAGCGCTTAAAAGGGCGCATGACCAAAGAAGAATTTCAACAACGTTTGAACCCGATGAAAAAGAAAATGGGGAAACAGTTATTTAAAGATTATGTTTTCTTCCCACTCATTGCAGGTCCTGCAGCATTACCCGTTTTCACAGGTAATTTAGTCGCTAATGGTATTCGTAATATTTGGACATTCAGTATCATTTTCTGCGGTCACTTCACCAAAGATGTGGAAGTTTTTCCGAAGTCAGTTTTAGAAAATGAAAGCCGTGGCCATTGGTATATGCGTCAAATTCGTGGGTCTTCTAACCTGACAGGTTCTGAAGGATTCCATATTTTGACGGGGCATTTGAGTCATCAGATTGAGCATCATCTTTATCCAGATATTCCTGCTCGACGTTACCGTCAAATGGGGCCTAAAGTGAAAGCGGTGTGTGAAAAATACGGCTTGAATTACAATAATGCGAGTTTATTTAAACAATATGGTCAGGTTTTGGGACGTATTGTGAAATATGCCTTCCCATTTAAAAAGTAAGAAACAAAAAAAGCCACTTATTGAGTGGCTTTTTGAACTTTAATAGCGAATTATTTTAATTGAATTGATCCATTTGCATTGACTGTGATTGTTGATTCTCCAGCAGCCATATTTTGTGAGTCTGCAGCGGGTGCACTCTCTACAACCATTGCGGCACGTGCCATGGCTAATGGTCTTGGTGAATAATTATTGGTGTTCATATTCAAGTTAACCAAGTTATAGCTAGAACGATTCCAAGCTTTAGTGAGAACCTGAGCGCGCTGTTGGAAATTTTGCGTGGCTTCTGTCAATAACTCATTTTCAACCTGCTTTCGTTTTTCAGTGGAAACAGTGAAATTAATCGATTGTGTTTGAAAATCTTGTTGTAACTCGCTAATTAACTGGCTCGCTGCTTTAAAATCTTTGCTTTCAATATTCACTTCAGCGCGGCCGCGCCATTCCTTCAGTTTTGTTGAATTGTTGTTGTCATAGACAGGGTAAGTGGTCTGAGAACCCGTTTCGACCTTTACTTGGGGGTATTTTTTACTGATGCTGATGGCCTGATTCATCAATTGGGTCATTTGTGTTGAAAGTTGTGCAGGCTGCTTATTACTTTTTTCAATAAATAAAATGGCGTGCATTTCATCATTAGAGACTTGTTTAGAGGCATCTGCTTGAAGATTAATAATATTAGTTTTAGGTTCTGTGTCAGCAAGTACCGAAAAGCTAATGCCAGTAGCTAAGATCAATAGTGGCAGTTTTAATAATTTCATTGTTATCTCTGTATCTTCACCTGATGAATATTCTACAGAATATTCTAATCTTTTTTGATGGAGAGAAAATGTGATTATTTGGTGATGAGATAGTAGCAATTGTAATATTCAACACCGATTTTACGACTTAAGTCGCCTTAACAAAGTTTTTAAAATGAATTTTAATTGAATTGTAGTTGAACAATAAAAGAATATAACTTGTCTTTGGATTAGTAGTTAATAATTTGTAATCCATAGATAATTCTATTATCAATGGTCTAATAAGTAGTATTAGAAATAGATTAAACATTCTGTATATTTAAATAATAAAATTTTAAAAAACATGTAAAACAATAAGATAGAGTCTTCATTTGATAAATTATTTATAGTCTGAAACTATTGTCATAAAGAAAATAAGTATTGGCATATAGGTCAAGATTTTTCCATTCTAGCTCTCATCAGAGATGCAGGTATCTCTCTAAAAGAATTTGTCCCTCAGAAGGTTGTTTTCAAGCAATTTTCCTAAGGTCAAATAGATCATCGAATGAAGTTGAAGGAAGTCTTGATGTCTAATTCTGCTGTAGTTGAATCAGTAGCACAAGCGTTACGAACTGCTGAATTATCACAAAGTGCAATCGCACCAATTCGCCCAACGTTGGGTGGTGAAGCTGCTGATGTAGATATCGCTTACGCTGTACAAGAAGTGAATACAGCGCGTGCCTTATCAGAAGGTCGTCGTTTAGTTGGACGTAAAATCGGTTTGACATCAAAAGTGGTTCAAGCACAACTCGGTGTAGATCAACCTGACTTCGGTATGCTGTTTGCAGACATGGCTTATGGTGATGGAGAGGCGATTCCTGCAGGTCTATTGATCCAACCTAAAGTAGAAGCGGAAATCGCTTTGGTGATCAATCAAGATTTAACGAAAGAAAAACACACTTATGCTGACATTATCAGCGCGACTGATTATGCACTTCCTGCTGTAGAGGTGGTGGATAGTCGAATTGAAAACTGGAAGATCAGTTTGATTGACACTGTCGCAGATAATGCATCTTCAGCTGCATTTGTATTGGGGTCACGTCCTGTAAAACTCGATAACCTTGATCTAGTGAATTGTAAAATGATCATGACACGTGGTGAAGAAGTCGTGTCTCAAGGTGTTGGTAAGGCTTGCTTAGCAAACCCTTTAAATGCAGCTGTCTGGCTTGCTGATGAAATGGTACGTCGTGGTCGTCCATTGTTAGCTGGTGACATTATTTTAACAGGTGCATTAGGCCCTATGGTTGTAGCAAACCCAGGTGATGAATTCAAAGTTGAGATTGAAGGCTTTGGTTCAGTGACTGCTGCTTTCGCTGCTGAATAAGTCGGAATTTTGAGAGAGTACGTTAATGAAAAAGATTAAATGTGCAATGATCGGACCAGGTAACATTGGTACTGATTTGCTTTACAAACTTCAACGTAGCGAATGGTTAGAGCCAGTTTGGATGGTGGGTATCGATCCTACTTCTGAAGGTCTTGCTCGTGCTGCGAAAATGGGTTTAAAAACCACTGCAGAAGGGGTTGATGGTCTTCTTCCTCACGTCATTGAAGATGATATTAAAATTGCTTTTGATGCAACGTCTGCATATGTACATGCTGAAAACAGCCGCAAGTTAAATGAACTTGGTGTACTGATGATTGACTTAACACCTGCTGCAATTGGTCCTTTCTGTGTTCCACCTGTGAACTTAGAAGCTTTACTTGCAGAAGGTGAAGTGCCTAACGTGAATATGGTAACGTGTGGTGGTCAGGCGACAATTCCTATGGTTGCAGCAGTTTCACGTGTTCAACCTGTTGAATATGGTGAGATCATCGCGACTGTGTCTACAAAATCTGTAGGTCCTGGTACACGTAAAAACATCGACGAATTCACACGTACAACTGCGGGTGCTATTGAGAAAGTTGGTGGTGCGAAAAAAGGTAAAGCGATCATCATCATTAACCCTGCTGAGCCACCACTTATGATGCGTGACACAGTACACTGTCTTGTTGAAGGTGAGCCAGATCAAGCTGCGATCACTGAATCAGTTCACGCGATGATTAAAGAAGTGCAAAAATATGTACCAGGTTACAAACTTGTAAATGGTCCAATTTTTGATGGTAACCGTGTTTCTATCTTCTTGGAAGTAGAAGGTTTGGGTGATTTCTTGCCGAAATATGCAGGTAACCTCGACATTATGACAGCTGCAGCTGCTCGTACAGCAGAAATGTTTGCTGAACACGTATTCAACAAAGAAGAAGCTTAAGGAGCAACCGCATGTCTAAGATTATTGTTCATGATATGACTTTACGTGATGGTATGCATCCGCAGCGCCATCAAACGACTGTTGAGCAAATGATTGCAATTTCAACAGCACTTGATGATGCAGGCGTACCATTAATTGAAGTCACTCACGGTGACGGCCTTGGTGGTTCATCAGTAAACTACGGTTTTGCTGCTGCGACTGACGAAGAATACTTGTCTGCTGTTGTACCGCGTATGAAGAATGCAAAAGTTTCTGCACTTCTTCTTCCTGGTATCGGTACGGTTGACCACTTGAAAATGGCACATGAAATCGGTGTATCAACGATTCGTGTTGCAACTCACTGTACTGAAGCTGACTGTTCTGAACAGCACATCACCGCTGCGCGTAAATTAGAAATGGACACAGTGGGCTTCTTAATGTTGGCTCACATGGCATCTCCAGAGCGTCTTTTAGAAGAAGCGAAGAAGATGGTGTCTTACGGTGCAAACTGTATTTATGTGACTGACTCAGCAGGCTACATGCTTCCTCAAGATGTAATTGATCGCGTTGGACACTTACGTCAACACTTGGACCCAAGCATTGAGTTGGGTTTCCACGGTCACCACAACTTAGGTATGGGTGTATCAAATACTGTTGCTGCTGTTGAAGCAGGCGCGGTACGTGTTGACTTGGCATCTGCAGGTCTCGGTGCGGGTGCAGGTAACACACCACTTGAATTGTTCATCGCTGTTGCAAATCGTATGGGTATGGACACAGGCGTTGACTTGTTCAAAGTACAAGATGTTGCTGAAGATCTTGTGATTCCAATGATGCACAACCCAATTCGTGCAGACCGTGATGCAGCTACTTTAGGTTATGCGGGTGTTTACTCTTCATTCCTATTGTTCGCTAAACGTGCTGAAGCGAAATATGGCGTATCTGCGCGTGAAATCTTAATGGAGCTTGGTCGCCGTGGTACTGTTGGTGGTCAGGAAGACATGATTGAAGATCTAGCTTTGACTATGGCTAAAGCAAAAGAACTTAACGCATAATTTAAAAGTGATTTGAAAAAGCACTCTTAGGAGTGCTTTTTTTATGAATTTAGAAAAGATACATATAAAAAAACAATTGCGTGAGATGTTTGGGTGCTTATATTGGGTGATTTGGTGTAGAGCGTATCGTAATTGTTAAACTTAAAAACGATTAAATAAAATGGCAAAATGTTTCTGGGTTAATTTGTAAGATATTAAAATATAATAAATTATCCATCGTAAAAGTTAATTTGCTTAGTTACTGAGCTATTATTAATTGTTTATAACAATGAGAGTTTTTAAAGTATTGTTTTTCATCGGAAAAGTCTAAATTTTTTTTTAGACTCTAGTCTGATTTCTTCAGAGTGCACAATTTAGCAATATGCTCATCAACGCTGATTTGAGTATAGGATGAAGCCATGCGTCATCAAAAATTATGGCTAGCAATGATTGCTGCAACAACTCTAGGGACAACTGCTGCTCACGCGAATTTTGTGACTGATTCAAATGTTCAGCTTAAATTTAAAAATTTCTATTTAGAACGTAATTACGATACAGCACCAAATCTAGATTATGGTAACTGGACGCAAGCAATCACTTTAGATGCTAAATCGGGTTATCACGATATTGGTGCAGGCATTCAAGTTGGTGCAGATCTCTTGGCTCAATATGCAATTGGATTGAAATCGCGTGATTCTGTAAATGACATTCATATGCCATATGATAACAGTCAAGGTCGTACAGAACGCGATAATGCTAAATTCGGTGCGACTTTAAAAGTTAAAGTTTCTGAAACTGAACTTAAAGTAGGTGATTTATTGCCGATGTCACCAGTTATTTTCTTCGATCCATCACGCCAATTATTAACTACTTATAGTGGTGCATGGTTAGAGTCGAAAGATATTCAGGATACTAAATTAACCTTGGCATATATTGATGGTATTAATGCGCGTTACGATAATCAGTATCAAGATTTGACCTTATTTCCAAACAATGATATTGCGAAGGCAGAAGCTCAAGGTCTCACAACTGATGACGGAATGTATATTGTTGGTGTTGATCACCAGTTTTCATCAAAGATTGGTGGTAGTTATTGGTTCGCTGATTTAACTGATATCTTCAAGCAACATTATGTTGCTGCAAGCTATAAAACTAAACTTGATGAAAAAACGAATTTAGATGCACATATTCGTTACTTCGATAACAGTGAAACTGGCGATAAACTTTTTGGTGAAATTGATAGCCAAGCAATTTCTATGGGGGCGAAAGTCAACCATGGTATGCATACTGTTCAATTGGGTTATCAAGAGATGTTTGGCGAGCATGGAGATAAAGCGACACTATTCCCAACATTGGGTGGTTGGGTGCCACAACCTTATTTAGATAACTGGTCGGTCGCGAGTTTTATCCGTAAGGATGAGAAATCTTGGAGCGTAGGTTATACCTATAATTTTAAAGAAATGGGTGTACCAGGATTATCTGCAACTGTACGTCATTTCCAAGGTTGGAATATTGATACGGCAACACCAGGTCGAGGTCGCGAGAATGAAAATAACATCATCGTGAACTATGTTGTGCCAGAAGGTAAGTATAAAGGTCTTGGTTTCAACTATATGTTTATTGATACTAATTATAACAACATCAATGTTCCAGGCACCTTGAGTGATTTAGAAGAGCATCGTGTGGCGTTAAGTTATAGTTATAAATTCTAAAAAATGAAATTGATCTCGATATGATGAGCAAGGATCATATCGAGATCTTATCAAGTCATATTCAGAGGGTGAATATTGATTTTAAAAAAATAAGGAAAAACAGTAATTTATTTAATTGGTAAAAAGAAGGATGCAATCGTAAATTTGTATCAGTTGAAAGGTACAGAGCAGTTAATATAAGCCTGTAAAACTATCATTTATAAACATCAACTGATGATTGTTTCACAAATATATGATCAGTTATAGACAGTTAGAGGACTATGATGAGCACTGTTCAAATTCCAGAATATAAAACGGATTCATTCTTTGGTTTAGAAGATAAATGGATCGAAACTGCTGAAGGTGAGTTAACCCATTATCATGAAATTGGTGAAGGCACGCCTATTTTATTCCTTCATGGTTCTGGTACTGGTGTATCAGCAGCTGCTAACTGGTGGTTGAATTTACCTGCAATTGGTGAGCAAGCGCGTTGTATCGCAATTGATACCATTGGTTATGGTCAAACTGTCGTTGCACCAGGAACTCAATACGGTATCCGTGCATGGGTTGATCATGCAATTCGTACTCTTGATGCACTTGGTATTGAAAAAACATGGTTAGTAGGTAATTCGCTAGGTGGTTGGTTAGCATTCCAATTGGCACTTGATTATCCAGAGCGTGTACTCGGTATTGTTTCAATGGGTACAGGTGGTGCAAAACAAACTGCAGCCCTAAAAGCGCATGCAAACCCAGTTTTAACAGAAGAAGGTATTCGTAAGACACTTTCAATGTTTGTTGTAAATAAAGACTTAATTACAGATGAGCTGGTAAAAGTACGTTTTGATTCTGCGGCGAATGACTACGCATCTGATCGTTTAATGGATGTTGTGGGTGCGCGTGACCGTGATCGTTTCGAGTTCCCATTAGACTTTGAAAAAATGAAAGATATTACAGTTCCTGTATTATTGATTCATGGTACTCAAGATGTGGTGATTCCTGTGTCTCGTACTTGGGACATTTTAAATATCGTTCCTAATGCTGATGCACATATTTTCAGTCAGTGCGGTCACTGGTCGCAAGTTGAAAAAGCAGAAGAATTTAATACGGTGATCAAAAATTATCTAGCAGTTCATGGTGTTAAATAATTTAAGATCCTAAAAAACTAAAAAAGAGGATGATTTAATCATCCTCTTTTTTAAAACTTAAAATACAGAACATGTGTTTAATACATTTAAATCTGCATATTGATAATCAATATTGAGCATTGATCTGTTTTAATGCATTAGACTTAAGTGGTAGATCAAGTCTAGTTAGTTAATGGGTTGTTTAAAAAATAGTCTAATCTAAAGCATGAATTCATAGAATTTATGATGATATTCGTAAAACTTTATTAGACTAAAGTCTAAGACTGTTGGTTGAAATAAAAAATAAAAATCACCGCTATGTTTAACGGTGATCATTAATTTGAAAAAAAATTAATTAATTACGATTAATATCAAGGTAAAAAACAGAGCTCAGTAAGTCCATAAATTTTTTGACGCCTTCTGAGTTAGTACTTTTTCTATAGCTTGCAAATAAATCGATTGAAGGTAATTCCACGTCTAGCGGGCGAATCACGGTGTTGTTCATCGTCAGTGGTGCGATATATCCAGGTAGAAAAGTACAGCCCAGGTTCATGCCAATAGAATTAATGTTAAAGAGGATATTGTCTGCAGTTTGAACAATATTTAAATTGATTTGATGGTATTTTGCAAAATCTAGAATGATCTTATTTAGGGTTTGAGATTGCTGTTCAGAAGGAATAATGAAATCGATTCCATCGAGCTCTTTTACTGGAATGCGATCGTATTTAGCGAGTGGATGATCTTTGGGGAGTAAGAAAATCAAAGGTTCTCGTAAAACAAATTGACTTTCGATTTCATCACTAAATAGATTTTGACGAGTAAAAGCGATATCAATTTCGCCTTTTTTTAACATTTTTGACTGATCGGAATTGTTTAAGCTTAACAATTCAATCTTTAAATCCCGGTTTTGAACACGAAGATTAGGGAGAACGTAAGGAAAAATTTTCATTTCAACGACAGGAACAAAGCCAATACGTAACAATTGCTGTTTAGATTTGGCAATCTGACGAGTCATTGCGACTGCTTTGTCTGCTTGGGCTATCGTGAGGCGAGCTTGTTCAAGGAAGACTTGACCCTCCTCAGTGAGTTCTACCTTACGTTTTGTACGATAAAGCAAAGGGACGCCAATTTCATCTTCAAGATCTTTAATCTGCTGGCTCAATGATGGCTGAGCAGTATAAAGGCGCAAGGCTGCTTTGGTGAAGTTGAGTTCTTCTGCCACAGCAATGAAATATCGTAGGTGTCGTAGTTCCATAAAAAATCATCCAAAGATTGATTCATATAATGTCTAAATATGATCAAGTGCGAGTATAGTTCACAAATGGATATTCGGTGAAGTGGGGCTGAGCATATTGAAGTATCAACGTTATTATTAAAATATGGTAAAATTCACGTATTCAGCGATTGATTAATTTATCGATAAAACATCTTGATTCAAACAAAAAAAATATTTCCCCAAAACTCGTTCAAAACTCATTATCTCTGCAAAGTTGAGTCTATTAGTTTGTGTCTAATTTAGTCACAGGAGAGCTTTTCATGAGTGGGAAAATTGATGTGCGCGAAATCGATGCTTTAGTCGATGCACAAAATGGACGTATCACGCCATCTATTTATACAGATCCAGATATCTATGAACTAGAACTTGAACGTGTGTTCGGTCGTACATGGTTATTCCTTTGCCATGAAAGCCAAATTCCAAAGGCTGGTGATTTCTTCAATACCTATATGGGTGAAGATCCGATCATCGTGGTACGTCAAAAAGACGGTTCAATCAAAGCATTGTTAAACCAATGTCGTCACCGTTCAATGCGCGTGAGCTTTGCTGACTGCGGTAACACTCGTGCATTTACATGTCCATACCACGGTTGGTCTTATGGCGTAGACGGCTCTCTTAAAGATATTCCTCTTGAAGATCGTGCATTCCCTCAAGGCGCATGTAAAGAGAAGTGGAGTTTGATCGAAGTAAACCGTGTGAAGTCTTATAAAGGCTTAATCTTCGGTTGTTGGGATGAAACAACTCCAGACCTTGAAGAATACATGGGTGATATCGCTTGGTACTTAGATGGCGTATTAGATCGTCGTCCAGGTGGTACTGAGATCATCGGTGGTGTTCATAAGTGGGAAATCGAATGTAACTGGAAATTTGCGGCTGAACAGTTTGCATCTGACCAATATCATGCATTGTTCTCTCACGCATCTGCGATTCAAGTATTAGGTGCTAAACCTGATGATGAATCTACTAAGAAATTAGGTGCTGCGCAAACTGCACGTCCGGTATGGGAAACTGCGAAAGACGCGATCCAATATGGTTCACGTGGTCACGGTTCAGGCTTCTTCTTTACAGAGAAACCAGATGCAAACGTATGGGTTGATGGTGAAGTAGCAAACTATTTCCGCGAAACTTACGAAGAAGTTAAAGAGCGTCTTGGTGAAATTCGTGCGTTACGTCTTGCTGGTCACAACACGATGTTCCCAACATTGTCTTGGTTAAACGGTACAGCAACACTTCGCGTATGGCACCCACGTGGTCCAAACAAAACTGAAGTATGGGCGTTCTGTATTGCGGATGCTGAAGCGTCACAAGAAGTGAAAGAAGCGTTTGAACGTTCTGCGACACGTGCATTTGGTCCAGCTGGTTTCTTAGAGCAAGATGACTCTGAAAACTGGATCGAAATTCAAAAAGTCTTACGTGGTTACAAAGCGCGTCAAAACAAACTCATTATGGAAATGGGTCTTGGCAACGAGAAAATTCGTGAAGATGGTATCCCTGGGATCACCAACTACATTTTCTCAGAAACTGCGGCACGCGGCATGTACCGTCGTTGGGCAGACTTGCTAATCCATGAAAAATGGGAAGATGTTGAGAAAGCAGCTGACGAATATGAGAAGGAGCTTATGAAATGAGTCAAGTGAGTTTAGAACTTCACCATCAAATTAGCCAATTCCTCTATCGTGAAGCGAAATTGCTTGACGATTGGAAATTTCGCGACTGGTTAGATACGTTAGCTGAAGATATTTCTTACACGCTACGTACAACACCAAATGCTCAAACGCGTGACCGTCGTCGTTCAATTGAACCACCTACAACTTGGGTGTTCAATGATACGAAAGATCTTTTAGAGCGTCGTGTTGCTCGTCTTGAAACAGGTATGGCGTGGGCTGAAGAGCCTCCATCACGTACAACTCATATGGTGAGTAACGTGATCGTAGAAGCTACTGAAGTTGAAGGCGAATACGATGTATACGTTACATATCTTTTGTACCGTACACAAAAAGAGAAAGATGTCACGATTTACTGTGGTAAACGTCATGACAAGATCCGTAAAGTTGAAGGTGGCTTAGGCTTCCAAATTTTCAACCGTAAGATCACGCTTGATCAAGTTACCTATAACTCTCACAACCTGAGTGTATTCTTCTAATGAATAAGATTTTTGTTTGCCAAGTTGACAAATTAGACGAAGGCGAAGCGTTGAAAGTAGATTGCGGCGTTAACGGTATCGATGCGCTTGCAGTGTTTAACAATGGTGGTGAGTTCTTCGCAATGAATGACCGTTGTTCTCATGGTAATGCTTCAATGTCAGAAGGTTATCTTGAAGACGATGGCACTGTCGAATGCCCATTGCATTCAGCTCGCTTCTGTTTAAAAACCGGTCAAGCATTATGTTTACCAGCGACAGATCCAATTCAAACTTTCCCAGTGATTGTTGAAGATGGTGCGTTATACGTTGAGATGGCAGGAGAGTAATCATGGGTTGGCTTAAAGGCGAAGTTGCACTGATCACAGGTGGTGGTTCTGGTTTAGGTTGGGCTTTAGTTGAACGCTTCCTTGAAGAAGGTGCACACGTTGGTGTGTTACAACGTTCACAATCTAAAGTCGATGCTTTAAAAGAACGCTTTGGTGATCAAATTGTTGCAATCGCTGGTGATGTTGCCAACTATGAAGACAATGTCCGTGCTGTAAAAGCAACTGTTGAGCGTTTTGGTAAGCTTGATTGCTTTATTGGTAATGCAGGAATCTGGGATCACTACGCAGATATCGTCAATACTTCAGGTGAGCAACTTGATAAAGCGTTTGACGAAATCATGGGAATTAATACGAAAGCATTAATTCTAGGTGCTAAAGCTGCACTTGATGAGTTAGTAAAATCTGAAGGTTCGATAATCTTCACACTATCTAACTCAGCATTATATTCTGCGGGTGGTGGTCCAGTTTACACAGCATCTAAGCATGCTGGCGTAGGCATCATGAAGGAATTGGCGTACGAGCTTGCACCCAAAGTTCGTGTGAATGCTGTTGCGCCGTCAGGTATGAATGTAAACATTAAAGGTGCTGCATCATTAGGCCAAGAAAATCTAGGTCTTTTAGATGCGCGTGATCCTGAGAAAATCGCGCGTGGTATGCCGTTGAACTTCTTACCTGAGCCTGAAGAAATGACAGGTTCTTATGTGCTCTTGGCATCTCGTCAAAATAACCGACCTTTAACTGGTGTTCTGATCAATGCAGAATGTGGTTTGGGTATTCGTGGTCTACGTCAACCACGTGCTGGTTTCTTTGACGAATAAAATCTAGTCTAAAAAATGGACTTATCGGCAGCCTGTTCTAAGGCTGCCTTCCTTTTAAGGAGTCTCTCATGGCCGTTAAACTTATTTGTGCTTCGCACAGTCCTTTAATGGAATTTGCTTCACCTCAAGATCAGTCAAAAGAGCAAAAAGTACGTGCTGCTTTTGAACAATTATCTGCTGAAGTAAAAGCTTACGATCCAACACTGATCATTACTTTTGGTCCAGACCATTTTAACGGTTTTTTCTACGACCTTATGCCAAGTTTCTGTGTCGGTATCCGTGCTACGGCTGCTGGTGACTGGGATTACGGTAAAATTGACAATAAAATCGATGTTCCTGAAGACAAGGCTTTGGCGCTTGTGCGTCAAGTTCTAGATGAGGGTGTTGATGTTGCATACTCATATCGTATGCAGGCTGACCATGGTGTGACTCAACCATTACACTTCCTTTGTGATGGAAAACTTGATCGTTATAAAACGATTCCAATATTTATTAATGGCGCTGCCGCTCCAATGCCAACCACAAAGCGTACTATTGCTTTAGGTCGTGCGGTTGGACAATATATAAAGTCACTTAATCTTGAAAATGAGCGTGTACTTGTATTGGGTACAGGTGGTTTGTCTCATGATCCACCAACACCTCAAATGGGTTCAGTGCCACCAGAAGTTGAAGAGTTTTTAATTGCTGGCCGTAATCCAACTGAAGAAGCACGTAATGCGCGTCAAGCGAAAATTATTGCAGTTGGTCAGAAACTTGCTGCTGGAGATACATCAGTTGCAGTACCGCTGAGCCCTGAGTGGGATATCGCATTGCTTGAGAAATTTAAACAAGCAGATTTTGCTGCAATGAAAGCGATGACTGAGGCAGAAATTCGTGTCGAAGGTGGTCGTGGTGGTCAAGAAGTGCGTTGCTGGATGGCAGCATTTGCTGCACTGAGCGAAGTTGGTGAGTATGAAATGACAACTCACTGCTATGAAGATATTAGTGAGTGGATTGCGGGCTTCGGTATCGTATCTGCGGAATTAAAAGGTTAATCCCATGAGCAATGTAAACAACATCGTCATCGTTGGTGCGGGTCAAGCAGGCGCAAGTGCGATCCTTGAGCTTCGTGCAAACAAATATGAAGGTAAAATCACATTAATTGGTGATGAAACGCATCTTCCTTATGAGCGTCCACCACTGTCTAAAGACGTGATTTTAAAACCTGAAGAAACCAAGATTGAAATTTTATCTGAAGAAAAATTAGCAGATCTTGGTGTGACAGCAATTCGCGGTAATGGTGTCGTGAAAATCAACGCTGAAGCCAAAACTGTCGAACTTCAAAATGGTGATGTTGTTGCTTATGACAAATTGCTGATTGCAACTGGCGGTGCAGCACGTCGTCTTCCAAACTTCGATGCACTTGGCAAACATGTTTACACGCTGCGTAATCTTGAAGATTCACAAGCCCTTGTACCAGTGTTACAAAAAGGTCAACGTATCATCCTGATTGGTGGTGGTGTAATCGGTCTTGAGCTTGCATCATCTGCACGTTTCAAAGAATGTGAAGTCACTGTCATTGAAATGGGACCAATGGTGATGGGGCGTTCATCGCCACGCATCTTGAGTGAATTCTTGCTTGAACAGCAAAAATTGGCAGGTGTGGATGTTCGTCTTTCAACTTCAATTGCAGATTGCAAGCTTGATGGCGAAGAAATTGTGGTGACTTTAGCTGATGGCGAAGAACTTCGTGCGGATGCTGTGGTTTACGGTATCGGTATTGTGCCAAATGCACAGTTGGCAGTTGATGCTGGTCTTGACGTTGATCTCGCGATCAAAGTAAACGAAAATTGCCAAACCTCGAATGCTGATATTTATGCGGCAGGTGATGTGGCAACTCAACTTCGTGACTGTGGTAACCACCGTCGTGTTGAGACTTGGGAAAATGCCAATCTTCAAGCAGGTATCTTTGCACGCCATGTGATGGGTGTAGAACATCCTACTCCTAATCCAGCATGGTTCTGGACAGATCAGTTGGACATTAACTACCAATTCGTAGGTGATATGGCAGCAGCTGAGTGGTTAGTACGTGGTGAAATCAATCCTGAGCTACGTGCAGAATCTTCATTTGTATTGTTCGGTGTGACTGACGGTATTATTGTTGGTGGTATTACGGTAAATGCGGCTAAAGAAATGCGTCATCTTAAAAAATTGATTAGCAAACAAGCTGCATTTGAAGCAGATAAATATTTAGATCTTAGCCAAGACCTTCGTAAACTTGTGAAGTAAACTTGGTGAGATTGTGCAACAGACCTAGGGTAACTTAGGTCTGTTTTTTATGTGCCTAAGAAAATATTGATTTAATTTTGAGCAAATTACGAATTCTAGTTCCTCGAATATAATGGTTGTTGCGAGTATATATGCCTTATTGGTATTGATATGGGCTGCAACACCACTTGCCATTGTATGGAGTGTTGCAGAAATTCATCCAATGTGGGTGCTCATCATTCGATACTTTGGTGCATCTATAATTGCTTTGGTGTTGCTCAAAATGATGCGTGATCCACTCCCGTTTGATCATGTATCGCTGAGAAGTTATGTGGCTGGTAGCCTAAATTTAATAGGTGCGCAGTTATTTATCTACTTAGCAGCAAATTATTTAACGTCAGGCTTAATGGCACTGATCTTCGGATTTTCGCCATTAATTGCAGGTCTCATTGGACATCTCATCCTAAAAACACATAAGTTGTCTATTTTACAATGGAGTGGAATGGTCATTGCCGTATTGGGTCTCACATTTGTTTTTGCAGAATCTGCAGATGAGCGAGTCAATCCTTGGGGTGTGGTTCTGATGCTGATCAGTATGGTGTCGTATATCAGTTCGATTTTTTGGGTCAAAGAAATTAATGCACCTTTAAGCCCCATGAGTCAGGCGACAGGTTCATTAATCTTTTCAGCTTTAGGATCACTCTTAATCATTCCATTCATTTGGCAACAAATCCCAACTGTGCTACCAAGTACGCAAGCGATGGTGGGTTTTTTGTTTACAATGATCATGTCATCAATTGTTGCGATGCTGTGCTATTTTTGGTTAATCCGCCGCTTAGCAGCGTCGACAGTGTCTTTGAGTAATGTCATGACGCCAGTCATCGCCCTAGTTTTGGGGGCATCCTTAAATAATGAAATTATTCATAATGAAGCCTTGTGGGGGATTGTCGTTGTGATGATGGGGTTGCTGATGTATTTTAATCGAGAACTCTTGAAACTATTCTTAAAAAAATGAGTGAAAAAAAGTGGTTTTAATCACACACGTACAACTACATGAATATATAAGATTCATAATGTTACAAAACTATGCTTTAGCCCAAGCTCGAATTTAGGAATACTGAAAAAGTCAGTTCAAATCAGCAAAAAAAATTGAACATTTTTTGCATAATTTGGACTGTTTTACTTTAGCTCAAGTTCAAACTTATCTAAAATAGAAGTGGTACAGTTTGAAATCTATACAAGTTATCAATTTGTCACATTAATATTTTAGAATCTGCTGGTGAAAACGATAGAAATCTATTTATTTTATTTCAAAATTCGTTATCATCGCGCCCTCTAGTTATAACTCTACACAATAGGCTAACTAGAACTCTATAAAGCACCGAGTCAAAGGACCGCAAGTCACCCGACTTATTTCTATTAACCCATATCAGAGATGGTAATTCGATATGAGCGTTTCTTCTGTAAATCCTGCACCTAATTCTACTAACGAATACTATTTGACTCGCCAAAGTCAGATGGAATCTAATGTTCGTAGCTATCCACGTAAATTGCCGTTAGCGATAGCAAAAGCTCAAGGTTGCTGGGTTACTGATGTTGAAGGTACAGAGTACCTCGATTGTTTAGCTGGGGCAGGAACATTGGCTTTGGGCCATAATCATCCTGCGGTCATTCAAAGTATTCAAGACACTTTAGCGAGTGGTCTTCCATTACATACTTTGGATTTAACGACACCTTTAAAAGATGCTTTTACTGAAGCTTTACTTGCTGAATTACCGGGTGGTAAAGAAGAGTACTGCCTACAGTTCTGTGGTCCATCTGGTGCAGATGGTACAGAAGCAGCAATTAAACTTGCAAAAACATATACTGGCCGTGGCACTGTGATCAGCTTCTCTGGTGGCTACCATGGTATGACTCACGGCTCATTAGCAATGACAGGTAATTTGTCTGCTAAAAACGCTGTTAATGGTTTAATGCCAGGCGTTCAATTCATGCCGTATCCACATGAATACCGTTGCCCACTAGGTTTAGGTGGTGAAGCGGGTGTTGACGCGCTTACTTATTTTTTTGAAAATTTCATCGAAGATGTTGAAAGCGGTGTGACTAAGCCTGCTGCAGTTATCCTTGAAGCGATTCAAGGTGAGGGCGGTGTGGTTACAGCACCTGTGAAATGGTTGAAAAAAATTCGTGAAGTGACTGAAAAGCACAATATCGTTTTAATTCTTGATGAAGTACAAGCTGGTTTCGCGCGTTCAGGAAAAATGTTTGCCTTTGAACATGCGGGTATCGAACCTGATGTTGTAGTGATGTCGAAAGCAGTAGGTGGAAGCTTACCACTTGCAGTACTTGGTATTAAGCGTAAGTTTGATGCTTGGCAGCCTGCAGGTCACACGGGTACTTTCCGTGGTAACCAATTGGCTATGGGTACTGGTCTTGCTACGATCAAAACGATTAAAGAACAAAATCTTGCGCAAAACGCACAAGAGCGCGGTGATTTCCTTCAAGCTGAATTGAAGAAATTAGCTGCAGAATTCCCATGTATCGGTAATGTACGTGGCCGCGGTTTAATGATCGGTATCGAAATCGTTGATGAGCGTAAACCTGCTGACCATATGGGTTCACTTCCTGCAGATGGTCAATTGGCTGCTGCAATCCAAGCAGCGTGTTTCAACAACAAATTGTTGTTAGAAAAGGGTGGACGTAACGGTACAGTGATTCGTCTACTTTGCCCATTAATTATTAACCAAGCTGAATGTGAAGAAGTAATTGTGCGCTTTAAGAAAGCAATTTCTGAAGCATTAGTTGCGGTACGAGGCGCTTAATTCATGGTAGATTTTGCAGAACACCGTAAAGCTTTGCTCTGTAATGATGCTGCATCCATTGCTGACTATACGTCAGCAATGGATCAGGCAACTCAAGCAGTAGCAGCTTGGTTACAAAATGACAAAATGTACACAGGCGGTAGCATTAAAGAGCTTCGCAGTGCAATTGCATTTAATCCTTCTAAAGAAGGATTGGGTGTGGAAAAGTCATTAGAGCGTATGGTTGAGCTATTCCTTAATAAGAGCTTAAAAGTACATCATCCTCATTCTTTGGCGCATTTGCATTGTCCTACTATGGTGACTAGCCAAATCGCAGAAGTACTCATTAACGCAACTAACCAATCGATGGACTCATGGGATCAAAGCCCTGCAGGTTCATTGATGGAAGTTCAGTTGATCGATTGGCTTCGTCAAAAAGTTGGTTATGGTGCAGGTCAAGCAGGTGTGTTCACCTCTGGCGGTACGCAGTCAAACTTGATGGGTGTATTGCTTGCACGTGATGCATGTATCGCGAAAAACTGGAAAGACGAAAACGGCAATCCGTGGTCTGTTCAGCGTGATGGCGTACCTGCGGAAGCGATGCGTAACGTTAAAGTCATTTGTTCTGAAAATGCTCACTTCTCTGTGCAAAAGAACATGGCGATGATGGGAATGGGCTTCCAATCTGTAGTGACTGTGCCTGTTGACGAAAATGCGCGTATGGACATGGATGCACTAGAGAAAACCATGGCACACCTTCAAAATGAAGGCAAAATTGTGGCATGTGTGGTTGCAACTGCAGGTACTACCGATGCGGGTGCAATTGATCCTTTAAAGAAAGTCCGTGAAATCACCAACAAGTACGGCGCGTGGATGCATATCGATGCAGCATGGGGCGGTGCTTTAATCCTATCTAATAATCACCGTGATTTGTTAGATGGTATCGAGCTTTCTGATTCAATCACACTTGATTTCCATAAGCATTACTTCCAAACGATTTCTTGTGGTGCATTCTTACTTAAAGATGAAGCGAACTATCGCTTTATGCATTATGAAGCGGAATACTTAAACTCTGCTTATGATGAAGAGCATGGCGTACCAAACCTTGTTTCTAAATCTCTACAAACTACACGTCGTTTTGATGCGTTGAAATTGTGGATGACGATTGAAGCACTCGGTGAAGAGCTTTACGGCTCTATGATTGATCATGGTGTTACTTTAACGCGTGATGTTGCAGATTATATTAAAGCAACAGATGGTTTAGAGTTATTGGTTGAGCCACAATTTGCATCAGTCTTATTCCGTGTAATTCCTGAAGGTTACCCAACAGAATTACTCGATACACTGAACCAAAACGTTGCGGATGAATTGTTTGCACGTGGTGAAGCGAATATTGGTGTGACTAAAGTCGGTCAGGTTCAATCATTGAAAATGACAACTTTAAGTCCAGTGGCAACTTTAGACAATGTGAAGAACTTGCTTGCGCTTGTACTGGCTGAGTCTGATCGCATCAAAGCTTCAATTGCTGATGGTACATATACGCCACCAATCGATTAATAGATTGTTTTTGAAAAAAAGCGCTCAATTGAGCGCTTTTTTGATATTCAAAATTCATAACTTTGACATATTTTTAGATCATGATTGAAGAAATCTTTATGCAGAATTAGGGGGATAATTATTAAAGAATAAGTAGGTAATAAAAATATCAGTGTTTAACCGTAATTATTATAAATCATTGAAATATATTTAAAAAATAAATAAGCAGGTTGGTGTAATAAAAATAATAAAATCGTAATAAAGCTGTAACCTTATTGTCATATTATCAAATCAAAATGCATGTATCGAAATAAGTACAATACTTCAATAAAAAGTAGCGTACTCCAAATTTGCATAAATTGAGAGATAACATGATGCGCTTTACAAATATTGCAATTGCATTAGCACTTTCTGGGGCAGCTGTAGCAACAACCGCAAATGCAGCACGTGACACAATTCAAATTGCGGGTTCTTCTACAGTATTGCCATATGCAAGTATTGTGGCTGAAGAATTCGGTAATAACTTCCCTCAATTTAAAACACCAGTAGTTGGTTCAGGCGGTTCGTCGGGTGGTTTAAAACAATTTTGTAATGGTGTTGGCGACAATACGATCGATATTGCTAACTCATCTCGTGCAATTAAATCGAGCGAATTGGCTGAATGTAAGAAAAATGGCGTTAACCGAGTATTAGAAATTAAAATCGGTTACGACGGTATCGTATTTGCTTCAAATGCTAACAAAGCAGCTTATAAATTACGTCCACAACATGTATTTGCAGCTTTGGCAGCTGAATTGCCTTCAAACGGTAAAATGGTAAAAAACCCATATACACGTTGGAATCAAATTGATAAATCATTACCAAATGAGCCAATCACGCTTGTAATCCCAGCTTCGAATCATGGTACACGTGAAGTCTTCCAGGAGAAAATGGTGGACGCTGGTTGTGAATCGTATGCTGCTATTAAAGCTTTAGATAAAGATGCCAAAAAGAAAGCTTGCACAACGTTCCGTAAAGATGGTCGTGTTGTGGAAATTGCGGGTGACTATACAGAAACACTTGCACGCTTAAAAACTTCTCCAAGTGCTGTTGGTGTGTTTGGTTTAGGTTTCTATGATCAAAACCGTGACCGTTTACGCGTTGCAACTGTGAACAATGTGGCACCGTCTGAAAACACGATTTTAAATGGTTCTTACCCTGTATCACGCCCATTATTCTTCTATGTAAAAGGTGAACACTTGAAATCAATCAAAGGTTTACCACAGTTTACTGAGTATTTCTTAAACAAGCGTGTTTCAGGTAAAGGTTCTAAGTTAGAAAAAGCGGGCTTAATTTCACTCTCTGACAAAGAACGCGCATCAATTTTGGCAAACTTTAAAGCAGGTAAAGCTGTTAAGTAATCAAACGACAAACTAATGGCAGGAATTATCCTGCCATTGGTTTTTTCATTGAAAAAAGTTTTTTCAAACCATGAAAATTGAAAAGACAGTGGAGAATACATGAATCTGCTACTTATAGGTGTGTTACTGGCGATCATCGCCATTGCCTATCAAATCGGATTACGCAAAAGCCGTAACTTAGCAGGTCAGGGAAATAACTCTGCCGCTTTGCATTCACGTCCTGGTTACTATGGGGCATTAGTTGCGTTGTGGTGTGGTATCCCTGCATTTTTAATTTTGATTGTTTGGAACTTGGTTGAGCCAACGATCTTGGAGCAGGTGGTGCTTAATCATTTGCCACAGGATATTAAAGCAAGTCTAGATCCAGCAAGCCTAAACGTAGTTGTTGACCGTGTTCAAGCGATTGCATCCGGATTTGGTGTCAGTGATACAGCAACGTCCTATGAAGTTGCAGCTGCAGAGCAACTGAGTAAATTTTCAACTATTGGCTCTTTTGCAAAATTAGCAGTTGTCATTTGCGCTGCATTGGCAGGGTTAGTATGGGCAAAAAAAAGAATTAGCCAAGATTTTAGAGCGCGTAATCAGGTCGAGAAAGTCATCAATGTTGGCTTAGCTTTATGTTCTGGTGTCGCAATTCTTACAACACTTGGAATTGTAATGTCGATGTTTGGAGAAGCGATGCGCTTCTTCAGCTTTGTTAATCCTTTTGATTTCTTCTTTGGAACAGAGTGGAACCCGGGTTTCAGTACTTCGGGAAGTGCAGAAGGAAGCTATGGTTTACTTCCATTGTTGTGGGGTACGCTCATGGTCAGTGGGATCGCACTATTGGTTGCTGTACCAGTAGGTTTAATGATCGCGATTTATTTGGCTGAATATGCTTCTCCTCGCTTCCGTTCTTGGGCAAAACCGACCATTGAAGTTTTAGCTGGTATTCCAACGATCGTTTATGGTGTATTTGCACTCATGATTATTGGCCCATTTATTAAAACTGTAGGGGCAATGGTTGGTATTGATATCAACGCAACGAGTGCGCTCACTGCAGGTTTTGTCATGGGAATCATGATCATTCCTTTTGTGTCTTCTTTATCTGATGACATTATTACTCAAGTGCCTCGAGCATTACGTGATGGATCTTTAGGATTAGGGGCGACCAAATCTGAAACGATTCGTAAAGTGGTCATTCCAGCAGCGTTGCCTGGCATTATTGGTGCATTTTTATTGGCTGCTTCCCGTGCAATTGGCGAAACTATGATCGTAGTTCTAGCAGCTGGTAACAGTCCTCTTTTACACGCAAATCCATTAGAAGCTGTTTCGACCGTAACGATTACGATTGTTAATCAATTAACAGGTGATACTGACTTTGCAAGTCCGCAAGCATTAGTCGCTTTCGCACTAGGACTTACATTGTTTGTGATTACTTTAGGTTTGAACATTGTTGCACTTTACATCGTGCGTAAATACCGTGAGCAATACGACTAATGAGTACTTCTAATCCTAATACTCTCGAGACAGTTGATTCAGCAACAGCTGAGCAGCTTAGAGAAAAGCGTAAGAAGACTATTCAGAATTCTTTAGCTAAACGTCATCGTAAAGAAAAGACGTTCCGTTTCTTCGGTTTTTCAGCAGTGATTGCTGGCTTATTCTTCGTAGTATTGCTATTCGGTAGTATTTTAGCGAAAGGCTTGCCTGCTTTTTGGCAAAGTAGCATGAATTTGCCAATCTATTTCGATCCAAAAATTGTTGAAGTTGGTCCAAAGCCTGTACTGGCTGAAGGTGAGAATCCAGCTCAGTATGAAGAACGCTTTATTGAGTGGCAGACTGAAGTTGGCATGGTGGATTGGGATGCATTGATCATCAATGCCATGATCAAACAAGACCCTCAACTTGAAGCCCAACGTGATGATTTAAGCTATATCTATACGAGCTCTGAAGCATATCGTATCCGTGATATGGTGATGAATGATCCAAGCTTGGTTGGTAAAACAGTGGATGTAAAAGTCCTTGCCGATGCAAATATTGATGTGTGGCTTGCAGGTAATATTGATCGTTCTTTGCCAGATGAACAGCAACAACTTAGTCCTGAGATTCGTCAAATTGCCGATGAACTCAAGGCTAAAGGTGTTATCGAAAATTCATTTAACACGAATATTTTCACGAGTCCTGACTCTCGTAGTTCACCAGCGACATCTGGTTTAGCTGGTGCATTCATGGGCTCATTGTTCATGATGTTGATTGTAATCTTTATTTCGATTCCAATCGGTGTTGCATCTGCGATCTATCTTGAAGAGTTCGCACCAAAGAACTGGATTACAGATATTGTAGAAGTCAACATCAATAATTTGGCTGCTGTTCCATCGATTGTATTCGGTTTGCTTGGTGCTGCAATTTTTATTGGTTGGATGCATTTACCATTATCTGCCCCTTTGGTAGGTGGTCTTGTGTTAAGTTTAATGACGTTGCCAACGGTGATTATTACGACACGAGCTTCTTTAAAAGCCGTTCCACCTTCGATTCGCCAAGCTGCATTGGGATTGGGTGCATCAAGACTGCAAACTGTTTTTCATCACGTCCTGCCTTTGGCATTACCAGGTATTTTAACAGGTGCGATTATTGGTGTGGCTCAAGCATTGGGTGAGACTGCGCCGTTGTTGTTGATTGGTATGAGTGCTTTTGTAGCCAGTGTTCCAGCAAGCCCATTCGATCAATCTACAGCGCTGCCTGTACAGATTTTCTTGTGGCAGGGTAATGAACTTCGTAACTTCTTTGAAGGTCGTACTGCTGCAGCCATTATTGTTCTCCTTGCGATGATGATTAGCTTAAATAGTTTAGCGATCTGGTTACGTAAGAAATTTGAAGTCCGTTGGTAGTCGGAGCAAAATATGAATACAGTAACTTCGCAAGTAACTCAAAATTCCTTAAAAAAGGATCAATCAGTGAATTCAGATCAAACACAATTTACATCTCAAGATGCAAATCAAAAAACGTCAACTTCGTTTGTTTCACAATTTGACACGCAAAGCGAAAATAAAAAAGAAGCAAAATCGGATGTTGTAAAACTGAGTACAACTGATGTTCATGTTTATTATGGTGAATCTGAAGCGATTAAAGGCATTGATCTTAATATTTACCAAAATGAAGTGATTGCTTTTATTGGTCCATCTGGATGTGGTAAGTCAACATTCCTACGTACTTTAAATCGTATGAACGACACGATAGATAGTTGTCGGGTAACGGGTAAAGTCATGTTGGATAATCAAGACATTTATGATCCTAATCTCGACGTAGTACTACTTCGTGCGCAAGTGGGTATGGTGTTCCAAAAGCCAAACCCATTCCCAAAATCAATTTTTGAAAACGTTGCATACGGACCTAAACTCCATGGTTTAGCACGTGACAAATATGATTTAGAAGAGATCGTTGAAAATAGTTTACGTAAAGCGGGCTTGTGGGATGAAGTTAAGGATCGTTTGAATCAGCCTGGAACTGGTTTATCAGGCGGTCAACAGCAACGTCTATGTATTGCTCGAACTATTGCAGTTTCGCCAGAAGTGATTTTAATGGACGAACCTTGTTCAGCACTTGACCCAATTGCTACGGCTAAAGTTGAAGAGTTAATCGCTGAGCTTTCAACACAATATACTATTGCAATCGTTACGCACTCAATGCAACAAGCTGCACGTGTATCAGACCGTACTGCCTATTTCCATTTAGGTGATTTGATTGAAGTGAATTCGACAGAAAAAGTATTTACTCAACCTGATCATCAATTGACTGAGGCATATATTACGGGTCGATTTGGTTAATTAAAAATTTAGAAACATAAATAAAAAGAGTCTTCGGGCTCTTTTTTTATTACAAAAATCTGTGGATGGAATAAGGTTTTTCTCTAAAATGGAATTCTTAATAAACTGATATCCACATGACAATGAAAAAAATACTTTGTTTAACAGCATTAATGACCAGTATTTTTATGTTGAGTGCTTGCTCACATACACCAAATCAAAATCAACAAGTAACCATGCAAATCAATACTTCGAATTTGATCGAACAACGTCTCATGAGTCATCTTAGTGCCTTAGAAGATATTGCAGCAGCTCATGGCGGTAATCGCGCAGTTGGAACGGATGGTGGTAAGGCAACTGCAACCTATATTATTGAAGAGGCAAAAAAAGCTGGTTTGCACGCTCAGATGTTGCCGTTTGAAAATCGCAATAAGATTGTAGGTCAGAATATTATTATCGAAATCAAAGGTAAAAATCCTGATTTAGCTACGATAATCGGTGCGCATTATGATTCTGTGACCACAGGGCCTGGGATCAATGATAATGGTACAGGTGTAGCCGTTCTATTAGAGCTATTACAACATTATTCAAAATCTGAAAATCATCCTCAAAATACAATTTACCTTGCATTTTGGGATTCTGAAGAAGATGGTATCGGAGGTTCGCAAGATTTTGTTGCTAAAATGACACCTGAACAGCTGAAGGGAATAAAGGCTTATATCAATGTTGATATGGTCGGTACAAAAAATCCGAATATTTTGGTTGCTGATGTAGATAAATCTTCATTAAAAGATTTAGAAGCCCAGTTTAAGTCTGCTGGATTATCTGAATCTGACTATAAACCAATGATTGATGGCTTAAAGTCTTTACCTAGTCATCCAGAAGATACTGCGCTTGAAGAACATTTAAAATCATTCTTTAAAGCAAAGAACTTAACGATCAAAGAAGACATCACCACTTTAACAGCAAGCGACACATCACCATTTCTAGGAAAAGTGCCGGTCACATCGATCATTTTATTTAATGAACAAGAACGTCCAGGTTCAAACGAGGGGGAGATAATTTTAGATTTTGCGCCATGTTATCACCAAGCTTGTGATACCAAGGATTTAGTTGATCCAAAATCTATGATTATGGCTCTAGAGGCGATTCAACATCTGTTAAAAGTCACCAACACTCAATAGTTGAGATGACTGAAGAATTATTTAGGCGTATCTCATTTGAATTGCATCATAGGGTGCAATTCAATTTTTTTTACTGAATAAAAAAGATTTATTCGTAAACTCGATCGAAAATATGTCTTAAAGCAGTTTTGCTATCTAGCTGAATTTTGCAATACACAGTAGAATATGCGCTCTCTTCAAGTCACATTGTGGCATGGTTCAAAAGACCATCCCGTGGAGCCAAAATCAGCATGTTTATCGTGGCCGGTGCACCAGCACACTCTTCTTTTAAGCAAACGCAACTATTAACTCGTTTACAGTCAATTAGTTCGGTTCAATCAATAGAAAGTCAATGGGTTTATTTATTCGACCAAGCGCTCAACGAGCAACAACAGCAATCCGCTTTACAGCTTCTAAATGATGGTGCGTCATTTGAATTACGCCAAGCAGCCACAGATGAGATTCAAATCTTAGTCACTCCACGCGTAGGCACAATTTCGCCGTGGTCTTCAAAAGCGACCGATATTTTCGCGAACTGCAACACACCGGTTCATCGTCTTGAACGCGGTGTTTTGTTTACTTTGAAGGGTGTAAAAGACGTTTCAAATGAAATTAAGCAAATTCTGCATGACCGAATGACAGAAAGTGTTTTCAATCAAATTGACGATGCTGCTGCTTTATTCACTGAAACTGAGCCAAAACCGCTGAACTCGATTGATATTTTAGGTCAAGGTAAAGAAGCGCTCGTAAAAGCAAACTCTGAATTTGGTTTTGCTTTATCGGATGAAGAAATTGATTACTTAACTGATGCATTTATCAAGTTAGGTCGCAATCCGCATGACATTGAACTCATGATGTTTGCACAAGCGAACTCTGAGCATTGTCGTCATAAAATCTTTGGTTCAGAATGGACAATTGATGGAGAAGTCCAACCATTGTCATTGTTCCAAATGATTAAAAATACCTATAAAGAATCACCTACAGATGTATTGTCAGCATATAAAGACAATGCTTCAGTGATTGTTGGTTTTGATACGCAACGTTTTTATCCAAAAAAAGATGAAAATGGTCATTATGTTTATAAATACAAGAGCCAAGCTGCCCACATCTTAATGAAAGTGGAAACCCACAACCATCCTACAGCGATTGCACCATTTGCGGGTGCGGCAACAGGTTCGGGCGGTGAAATCCGTGATGAAGGTGCAACAGGTCGTGGTGGTAAGCCAAAAGCAGGCTTAACAGGTTTCACTACATCTAACTTGAATATTCCAGGCTTTGAACAGCCATGGGAAGAAAACTACGGTAAACCATCTCGTATGGCATCTCCACTTCAAATTATGATTGAAGGTCCATTGGGTGGTGCTGCCTTTAACAACGAATTTGGTCGTCCTGCGTTAAATGGTTACTTCCGTACATTTGAGCAAAATGTAAATGGTGATGTAAAAGGTTTCCATAAGCCAATTATGATTGCTGGTGGTTACGGTAACATCCGTCCTGACCACGTTGAAAAAGATGCGATCCAACCGGGCGATTTATTGATCGTGCTTGGTGGTCCTGCAATGCTCATCGGTCTTGGTGGTGGCGCTGCTTCTTCTGTAGATAGCGGTACAATGGGCGAAAGCTTAGACTTTGCTTCTGTACAACGTGAAAACCCAGAAATGGAACGCCGTTGCCAAGAAGTCATTGATACTTGCTGGCGTATGGAAGACCACAACCCAATCGTGTCTGTACATGACGTGGGTGCAGGTGGTATTTCAAATGCGATGCCTGAACTGGTAAATGACCACGAATTAGGTGCAAAACTTGATCTTCGTAAAGTACCATCATTGGAGCCAGGTATGGCGCCAATGGAAATTTGGTCAAATGAAGCGCAAGAGCGTTATGTATTGGCGATCCGTCCATCTTCATTAGAATTATTTGAATCAATCTGTGCGCGTGAACGTTGTCCGTTTGCCGTATTAGGTGAAGCGACTGAAGCGCGTCATTTAACGGTTGAAGATCCTTTGTTTGGTAACAACCCAGTTGATGTACCAATGCAAGTGATCTTAGGTGGTACGCCACGTATGAGCCGCGCGTATGACTGTATCGAACGTCACGGTGATGACTTTAATGCGGCTAAAGTGACTGATCTTAAAGATGCGATTTACCGTGTGATTAAGAACCCAACAGTTGCGTCTAAATCATTCTTAATTACCATTGGTGACCGTTCAATTACAGGTATGGTTGCACGTGACCAAATGGTTGGTCCATGGCAAGTGCCTGTAGCGGATGCTGCGGTAACAACAACAAGTTTAGTGGGCTACACAGGCGAAGCAATGGCAATGGGTGAACGTCCACCTGTAGCATTGTTAAATCCTGCGGCATCTGCACGTTTAGCAGTGGCTGAGTCAATTACGAACATCATGTCTGCAAAAATCGAGAAAATCAGCGACATTAAATTGTCTGCGAACTGGATGGCAGCAGCAGGTCAAGTAGGCGAAGATCAAGCATTATTCGAAGGTGTAAAAGCCATCGGTATGGAAATGTGTCCTGCGCTTGGTATCGCAATTCCTGTAGGTAAAGATTCTTTATCGATGCGTACGACTTGGAATGACGAAGGTGAAGATAAGTCTGTAACTTCTCCAATGTCAGGTGTGATCACAGCATTTGCACCAGTGACTGATGTGCGTAAGACATTGACACCAGAATTGAAAAACTTAGATTCAGTACTTGTACGTATTGATTTGTCTAAAGGTCAATTCCGTCTAGGTGGTTCGATCCTTGCGCAAGTGTATAAAGCAATTGGTTCTGTAACGCCTGACGTAGATAGCTTCGATGACTTCAAAGCATTCTTTGCATTGGTGCAAGATTGGAACAACCGTGGCTTAATCAAGGCTTACCATGACATCGGTGATGGTGGTTTAATCGCAACTGTTGCAGAGATGATGTTCGCTTCACGCTTAGGTGTGGCATTAGAAGATCAATCTGTAGCAAGCTTATTTGCTGAAGAAATTGGTGCAGTATTACAAATTGCTAAAGCTGATTGGGATACACTACAGGCTGAAGTTTCAGCATCAAGCTTAAAAGATGCGATCAGTGTCGTTGGTACAGTGAATACTACTGATACGCTAACGATCAATGGTTTAACGCTTGATCGTGTTGAACTGCAACAAGCGTGGACTGAAGTGTCACATCAGATTCAACGTTTACGTGACAACGTGGAAACTGCAGATCAAGAATATAGTTTAATTGCGAATAAAGATCATAAAGGTCTTATTGCAAAAGCGACATTCGATTTGAATGAAGAAATTGAAGCACCGTATATCAATACACGTCGTCCGAATATGGCAATCTTGCGTGAGCAGGGTGTAAACGGTCATGTCGAGATGGCAGCTGCATTCGACAAAGTCGGTTTCAATACGATTGATGTCCATATGAGTGACCTACTCGCTGGTCGTGTAAGCCTTGATGAATTTGAAGGTTTAGTGGCATGTGGTGGTTTCTCTTACGGTGACGTTTTAGGCGCTGGTGGTGGTTGGGCGAAATCAGTATTGTTCAATCCTAAACTTCGTGATCAATTTGAGAAATTCTTTAACCGTCAAGAAACATTCTCACTCGGTATCTGTAACGGTTGCCAAATGTTGTCTCAATTGGCTCCACTCATTCCAGGTGCTGAAAACTGGCCACGTTTCCATCGTAACGTATCAGAAATGTTTGAAGCGCGAGCTGTAAACGTTCGTGTTGAAAAATCTAAATCTGTACTGTTAGAAGGTATGGAAGGTTCGATTTTACCAATTGCTGTGGCGCATGGTGAAGGTCGCGTTGTTGCAGCGGACAGCTCTATTGCTGCATTGAATGCGGGTAATCAAGTGACTTTACGTTATGTTGATAGCCAAGGTAATCCAACTCAACATTACCCATTGAACCCGAACGGCTCACCTGAAGCAATTACAGGTGTGACTTCAACTGATGGTCGTGCAACGATTATGATGCCTCATCCAGAGCGTAACTTCCGTGCGATTCAGCACTCTTGGAAACCTGAAGATTGGGATCAAGATGGTGCATGGTTACGTATGTTCCGTAATGCTCGTAAGTTTATTGGTTGATTAAATCAATAGATTGAAAAAGCCACCATAAGGTGGCTTTTTCATAGGTAAATTATTGTTTTGAAGATGTAGAATTGAGTTGAAAACAAATAAAGAGTTCTCAAATGTCTGGTTTAATTGAAAAAGTATTACACTTGCGTGAATTGCTGATAGCTAGGGCTACAGATAGTTAGGAAAAAGGTGCCTCAGAGGCATTTAAAGAGCTTAGAAAAGAATTGATGATAAAAAAACATTTTATGGCTATATTCCATTTATTGTTAAAGATACAAATACCTTAGATGAGTTTGAAGCGAGAATTAAATGGGATTTTAAATCTTATGTGGAACGTGAGAATTATATTTATTCAGAATTTAAAGAGTTATTGAGTGTTTTAGAAAGACGAAATACTTCTCCCTAAGATCAAGTAGTGGAGTTGAGAATTAAGTTCTGATTATATTCATCAAATATGGCAGAAAGCATTAGAGCGGAGAGTAACTGATCCTGATGGTGCTATTACATTAGCAAGGACACTTTTAGAGTCGACTTGTAAATATATTCTTGATGAACATCAAATTGACTACGGAAATGCGCCTGATATTAATCAACTATATAGATTAGTCAGTAAAGAATTAAATTTAGCACCTTCTCAACACACAGAACAAACTTTTAAACAGATTCTTGGAGGATGTAGTTCAGTGATTGGAGGCTTAGGATCATTGAGAAACAAAGTAGGGGATGCACATGGTCAGGGCAAAAAGAATTTTAAGCCTGCATCGCATCATGCTGAATTGGCAGTCAATTTAGCTGGAACAATGTCAGTTTTTTTATTTTCAACGTGGAGCTTAAAAGAAAATAATGAATAAATTTATTAATAAAAAGCATTGTTAAATAGTATCTTAAATTTACCTTATGGAAAAATAAATTTAGATTCGCTAACATGAGCTTATTCAGCCACCATTTTGGTGGTTTTTTGTTTTTATAGATTTGGTTTCAAAATCTTTCTCCCACTGGACTTGGTTTGGTTTTTGCTTTTATATAGAGGTTAGGACAAGTGTGTTTATTGGACATATAGCTAACCATAATAAGTAAGAATTTAATGCGGTTCGTTTTTAACTCAGGTATGAGGTGACGATATGACCAAAACAATGATGATACTGAACAAACACGAGTTGAGGCAAAAAGGTTGGAAGCTATTCGCTTTTGTGGCCAGTCTTCAAATCCTATTTTTAATTGCAGGTTATTTCTTAACTGCGTAAAAAAAGCCACCTTAAGGTGGCTTTCTTTAAATTCGAATTTAAAGCTCAGTTCATGAATCTTTAAGTTGATGCTGATCGAATAAATGATTACAAGCTACGACATTGTCCTTCTTTGTCCCCCTTAACGCGGTTTTGTCCGCCTTTTGGAGTTTGGCTATTTGACTCACATTTTAAATTACCATAGACCTGATTTGCAGTAACCTGAATGCTTGAACGATTTTCTTTAAGTTCAATATTGCCATCTACACGGTTATTGTGCAGTTGGATCGTTTTACCTTTTTCAAGTTGAATATTGCCGTCAATGCTATTGTTTTTAGCCGTCACTTGACCGAAATTTCCTTTAGATTCGAGGTTACCGTCAATCGTGCTATTTAAAATAGTTGCTTGCGCATTTGAATAGAGCATTACATTGCCTTTGACTGTAACTTGATCAAGCGTACATGGTTGTGTCACTTTTACATTGTCATCAATGGTTTTATTCTTAATTACACCGTTACAATTAAAGTCAGCGAGCGCTGGAACAGATAAACCTAAAAGTAGGGATGATAAAATTAACTTATTCATTTTAAACTCCTTTCATTATAATATGTTCATAATTGAACCATGTCATGATATGAAAGAAATGTGACAATCCTTTGAATACCCAGCTAATTTTTTTGCTTTAATGATGATTTGTATAAATAAAACTTAATAATGACTATTTTGTTCAATAACGGAATATATCCAAACAGTCACTCACAAGTAGTGATGCAGATTTTTATCAAAAGCCCTCTATAAGTTAATTCTACTATTTCAATAAACAATTAAATAAAGAATTTTGTAGAGTAAATATTTTTTAAATTTTTGAATCATATGAAAAATACATTTGGAGCTTAAAAATACCTGTGAAATTAAACTGAGTAACTATTATTTAACTTTAAAACTCAATCGAGTCATCAGATTGTTCGTGGTTATAATGTTTTATAAATTTTAGATTTTAGAATAGTCACTATGAAAAAAATATTGATTTTAACAGGCTTGGCACTTATGTGCAGTCATGCTTATCCAACAAATATTACAGTTGATAAACTGATGAATTTAAATTCTTTAAACTGTCAATCGTCAGCGCAAATCGTTCAAATTTCAAATGATCTTAATGAACAAAAAAAGCGTGGAATTAAATTAAATCAGACGAAACAGGAAATTAAATTAGACCATAATGTTTATCAGGGAATCTATGCTTATCAAAATTATAAAACCAAACATATGGTTCAAGATGATTTTGCTGTGAATTTTAAAAAGTATGGTGTGCGAGTCATCAAAATTGCATTTCAAGCAATTAAAACTTCAGAGAGTGAATCAGGCGCTTATTATTTTATTTTTGAAGGTCACCCATCGACCGTACTGTATCAACTTAAAAAATACTTCGGTGAAAAGTGGGAGAGTGAGCCGAGTTTTGATGAAACATCTCAAGGGAATACCAAGCTAAGCTGCGTTTATATCGGATAAAAAGATTCAAATAAACGTATCCAACAAATTTTGACTACCATCATAAAGTCCTTTCTTCACTGATGCTGACATTCGTATGAAATTTCATCCAAGTTAGCAAGCCACCGTTTGGTGGCTTTTATTAGTTAAATGATCAATTGAATCTGTTTCAGTACTGCTCTCAGCGTATTTTCAAAATCAAAAGATTCATTGGTACTGTCTTGATAACGCCAAGCAACATAGCCATCTGGACGTACTAAAACAGCACCAGACTCATGAATTTCAGACTTCGCATTCCATGTACCATAGACATCACGATAATCTCTTGAACCGATTTGAATAACATCTAAATACCCAAGATTAAGTTTTTCAGCAGCTTGTTTCCAGCCTTTGCCTGAGAGGCCTGTGAGTAAGGTAAAATGACCTTTGCCCGTAATATCTAGAGTTGAAACTTTTTGACCTTTAGCATTGATGAGCCAAGTATGCGGTACTTTTGCTCCAGGGCGTGTAGTGGCTTGTAGGTAAAGTTGATCATCTTGTTTAAATACTTCAGGTTCTGATTCAGAGATGACAGCATTTGAGCTATAACGCTGATTCAGTTCAACACCTTGAGCATTAAATTCAAAATTTTTAATTGCTAATGCATTGTAGAGTTTTGTACGTATTTCAGCGCCTTGTTCATTTTCAGCAAAAATACGCTCCAGCATTTGCTTTTGGGTTGTTACACCTTGATCAAAACCAAAAACTTCTTTGAGGTGTTTATAATCAAATCGTGATTGGTTGGCACGTGCAACAATTTGCTTACCTACAGGCGCACGTTCAACGGTATAAGAATCGAGAAGCGTAGGTTTAGACCAACCTTTAACTGCATATGCAAGTTTCCAACCGAGGTTAAAGGCATCCTGCATGCAGGTATTTGAGCCTAAACCACTTGATGGTGGATGACGATGTACGGCATCGCCACCACAGAACACGCGACCTTTCGAATATTCAGTTGCCCATGTTTGGTTCACGTACCAATAAGACAATTTTTGAATTTCGACATCTTCTACATGCTCACCAACGAAGGCATCAAGGCGTGCGCGAACTTGTTCTTCAGTCACTTGAGGCTCACCTTTAGAAATATCGAAGCCCCAACCCATAATCCACTCATTCCATGGGGTGATAGCACGCAATAGCCCCATACCTAAATCACCAAAACTGGCTTCAGGATTGACAATCCATTGCAAAATCGCAGGACGGTGCTGAACGTATTTAGACAAATCTGCCTTGAAGGTTACATAGACTGTACCAGCCCGTGCCATCACGCCTTCAAGGGGTAATCCAAGCTGTTCAACGACTTTTGAACGTGCACCATCCATTCCCACCAAGTATTTGGCGCGTAAATTGAATTCGGTATTGGTTATCCGATTGAGGAAAGTCGCAGTCACACCGTGTTCATCTTGTACGTGAGATAAATATTCAGTATTGAAGTTAAAAATAGCGCCTCGCTCAGCCGCATTTTTAACGAGTAGCGCTTCCATTTTAGGTTGGATAAGATCTACTAAAGGGCATGGACTTCCTTTGATATAATCGCCATGACGTTCATCGCCTGTGCCCCAAGCACTGATACGGGCAATTTCTTCGCCGACTAAACTGGTTGTGATCAGGCTTTCACCCATGTGTTCCCAAGGTGTTGCGATTTCCTTCACCTGTTCTTCGATACCTAAATCACGGAGGACTTCCATGGCACGTTGATTAGTAATATGTGCACGAGGACTGTTGGCTAACCAATTAAACTGGGTAAACAATTGAACTTTTACGCCATAATTGGCAAGGGCAAGCCCCAGAGTTGAACCAGCAGGACCAGTACCAATAACAAGAACATCAGTGTCAAAATGTTGAGACATGCTTTTTCCTAAATGAATTGAATACATGGGGAGAGTTTTTGAATTGAGTCAGTCTAGAAAAAAAGTGCAGTGATCTATAGTCGTATTCATATAAACTATCGATCTATATAAAATTCAAAGTAATGAAAGTGCACTTATGCACGATGGGCTGATTGAGATATGGAATTACGACATTTACGGTATTTTATGACTGTTGCTCAAGAGCAAAGCTTTACTAAAGCTGCCGAAAAGCTCTATACCGCACAACCATCACTCAGTCAGCAAATTAAAGATCTTGAACAGGAAGTCGGTGTTACTTTATTTGATCGGACCACTCGTAAAGTCAAACTGACTGATGAGGGGGAAGCATTTTTAAAATACGCAGCTTTGACGCTGGACAATGCCAAGCAAGCTGTAGCTGCTGCTAGACAGGTTGCTAAGCAAAAGAATAATCAGATTCACATTGGATTTTTGAATGTAGCTGAACTGAAATTGATGCCTAGCATTCTGGCACAGTTAAGAAAGAATATTCCTAATCTTAAAATTCATTTACACAGTTTGACCTGTACTGAGCAAATACAAAAACTTAGAAATGCTGAACTTGATATATGTTTTACTCGATACAAAATGGATCATTCAGATTATGAAGATATCCATATTCTGACAGAACAAATTTATTTGGTGGCTGCGGACAATCTTCATCCTTCAGAACGGACATTGAAACTACAAGAATTAAAAAATTCATCAGTGATTATGTGTGAACAAAATGCTTCACCAATATTCTATGACAAATTAAATGTTCTAGTTCCCTTCGAAAAGATGGATGATCAAATGTTGTGGGTAACTAATGTATTACAGCATATCAATCTGATTAATTTGGGAATGGGCTTTAGTTTTGCTCCCGAATACCTCCTGAAGTTTTTAAATCATAATATCAAAATTGTGAAAACAGATGAGCAATTACCACAGCTTGGTCTATATGCGAATTATCATCGTCATTCAAACAATATTGCATTGAAAATGATTACTGAAGCCCTTATGCAAATGACAACAGAGGGGAAAAGCGCGGAAGAGGTTATTCATGCTTAAACTGATCTATTTTGTACCAGAATCACATCTAGAGTTGACGAAGCAGGCAGTATTTGAAGCAGGTGCAGGCGGAATTGGTGATTATGAGCAATGTGCTTGGCAGGTCAAGGGCTTAGGTCAATTTAAACCTGTCAATGGGGCTCAACCATTTATAGGTCAAGTCGGAGAGCTTGAACAAGTTGAAGAGTGGCGTGTAGAAACTATTGTGCCTGAAGATAAAGCCATAGAAGTGGCACGTGCATTAAAAGCCAGTCATCCTTATGAAGAACCAGCTTTTGAATTCTTACACATTATTTCTATTGACCCATGATCGGTTGAATTTTGTATGCGCTGACGATACGAGGATGGAGATTCTCCTGTCCAATATTTGAAGGCTCGAGAAAAGGCTGATGGCTCTGAAAATCCTATTAAATAGACTATTTCATCGTGTTTGAGTGTGGTTTTCGCTAATAACTGACGAGCAAGTTTTTGTCTGAATGACGTTAGAACATTCTCGTAATTCGTTCCAATATCTTTGAGTGAAATTTGGATTTTACGCGGGGAGAGTTTAAGAATTCTTGCGATATCTTCTAGAGCGAATTGTCTTAATTTTAGTTGTTCGCCTAAAGCCTCTTCAATTTGAATGACTAGTTCATGTTTATCTACAAGTTCAATGTGCTTCTCAATGATAGCTTGATGTAACAGAAATAAATCAGGCTGAGCAGACGGAGAGGCATATTCTAGAATTTCTGCTTTGAATTTTATACAACCATAAGGCTGATTAAAATAAACTGGGCAATGCCATAGCTCATGATATAAGTCCTGAAATTCTGTATTGTCGTAGCTGAGCCAAATTTCTTGTGCTTGAAATTTTCCCTGACTGATATAATCAAAAAAAGATAAAACAATGGTAATCGTACATTCTAAATAATGACGGACAGGGTGATGAAAACCTTTTAGGGTAACGGTGTCATCTTCTATGTGAAGTTCAATATCCAATCCTGTAGTGAAATATTGATAGTATTTCATTGCTATTTTTAATGCATCGCCAAAATTTGCACTACTTAAAAAAATGTATTCAAAAAGTTGACCACGAAAAGTGGGGAGATGGTGACCGACAGTTAAACCAATATTGGAATTTTGTGTAATAACTTCTGTGAGTTCCCAGAATTTTTTTTGAACACGATTGTCATATCTTAAATCGCGTTGAGGATAGTCGATTGGATGTTGTAACGCATTTAATTGCGAAAATATTAAATCCACATCAACGCCCATATTTTGCAGTGTCTCGTATACCATGCTTGGAAAAATACCAGCATCGGTTCTGATTTTACTTTTTCTTGCGCTCATACCGATATTCAAGACTCAAGTCATGCATTGGAAAAACTAAGGATGCTCTATCCTCAGTTTAAAATGCTGAAATTATAATGTTGAAATGAGTTTAGAAATAATTTGAATGAATGAACATGTCTTTAAATGTCAAAGCCCCATCTCATGAGGCTTAATTATTGAAAGTTTATTTTGAAGCGCTTAATTGCTTATAGGATCAATATACTCAATATAACCTCGACCCTGAATATGCTGACCTTTGAATTGACCTGAATATTGGTAACTACCTGCATAACCGCCAGCCATACCATATTTAAAGTCGCCATTAGCCTTGCCATAAATAGAAATCAGAAGATTGCCTTGATCATCATTGACTTGCCATTCAAAGACTCGAGGTAAACGCATTTTAATGCCATTTGGTGTAGTTACAGGTTCAGGCTCATATTCATGCACCACAGATTCAAGCCCTCGTTCGTATATTCCTCCATGATGATCTACAGAACGAACATAAACACGACTTTGCAAAACTAAGCCCATTGGACCATGAGTGTCCACAAATAAGACTTGAGTGTGGTTATTAATATTTAAGATTTGATAAGTAAAAAATCGAATGGGAATGTTGATATTGACACCACGTGCATATTCGAAGGTGCATAGACCTTGAACTTGAGTTTTCTGTCCATCGATTACTAAATATCCTTGGTACTCACAAAGCAGTGACCAATGTTCATACATGCTTCCGGCGAGTTTAACGAAATGTGCGATTTTATCAGTCGCTTTTAATTTAATTTCATAATTGAAAGCATGACCTTGGCGAGTTGCTTTAATGTCTGGGTAGTTAACCTCTATAACTAAGTCATTACCGAATTTGAGATATTGACCATTAGTCGCCAGTAAACATTCATGCTGTATACTATATCCAGAAAATAAATTAGGCTGCGTTGCAGCAGTACCAATTAATAGATTTGCGGTATCTAAATCTGAAGTTTTTATTAAATGAGAATTTCTGAATATTTTAACGAGAGGTTGTCCTGCAACCACAATCATATTTAAGAAGTTGAATGGGGCAGGTAGATTGGGAATCATGATCCCGTAGTGTACACAGGTATATTTTCCGAGAGGTGTGTGGATCGCAGTGTTTGCATCAAAAGCTTGACCATTTACTAGAGCTGAATGATCTATATGTTTAACAATGCTTGAGGGAAGTTTAATTTTCATCTTATTCTCAATTAATATTTTGGCTTAAAATCATTTTTGGAAAAATACAATCAAAAATATAAATCGAGATAAAAGAAAAAAATTGACACTACAAACAGTAAGCAATTGTTTGAAGTGTCAACACGAAAAATAATTCATCAAAAATGTGTGATATTACATTTAAACTTTTTGAATAAATAAGTCTCGATCGAAACGATATTGTGGGAAGAACACACCATCTTCAGCACGCTCTCCCGCACCAATGACCATAATTGGAAACTCTTTAGCATTTAGCCCCAATGTTTTACATACTAAAGGTTCGTCAAAACCTTCCATCATACAACTGTCGAATCCATAAGCTCTGAGCGCGAGTACAAGATTTTCGCAGGCTAAAGCTGTTGTCTTCGCTGCCCAAAGTTTGGCATCCGCAGGTGTAAAAGCGGTAACAGGCATTTGTTTGTCAAAAGTACGTGCTACTTTGAAAGTTACTTTCTTAAAGTTACCAATTGCATTTAAGTAACCCGTTTTATAATTCAGTGGAATATAGGTGTAATATTTTTTGACGAGTGGAGGAATCTCAGGAAATGGAAATTCTTGAATATTCAGCTTTGCCATTTCATTAATTCGATCTGTACGTGCGACACAGACAATCAATTCAGCCGCTGTGCGCGCAGCCCATTGATTTAGACACGCTTTTACAATCTTTTGTTTCTTTTCAGGATTTTGGACAACATAAAAAGTCCAAGGTTGTAAGTTAGATGAATTAGGGGCCAAGAGTGCTAAATCTAAACATTGATCGAGGATATCAGACGGTATAGGTTTTCCTGTAAACTTCCGAACAGATCGACGACTGGTCACGACCTTTTTGAAATTTTCAACATCAATGCCTTGTGGTGCAGGTTCGTAGTAGCGTTTTTTTTCAGTCGTCATGATCCATTCCTTAGATAGAGAGTATTCACCGAGTCGTGAGACTCGGATCTTTTAGCTTAATTAAATTGTGTGAAATCAGGTTTACGTTTTTGCATAAAAGCTTGTACAGCTTCCATCATTTCTGGAGAACCGACGCGCCCCATAAAGATTACTGCTTCATGATCAATCCAGGACACGATCTCATCAACATCATGTTTCATTAAGGCTTTAGATTGCACGAGAGAAGCAAGTGGTAGTGAAGCCAGTTGAGTGGCTTTTTGAGCGGCAGTTGCATAAACGTCAGATTCAATACTGTTGATCAAGTTTGCAGCCAATGCTTTTTCACTGTCGAATTTATCAGCAGTTAATAAAAGTTCTGCTGCTTTCACATGACCTGCTTGACGTGCTAGTAATTTACTAGATGCGCCTTCAGGTGAAAGACCTAAGCTTACAAATGGAATTTGGAACAAAGCAGTGTTATCTGCATAAACTAAGTCACAATGCAATAAGATCGTTACGCCAATACCAATTGCAACACCACGTACCGCAGCAATCAGTGGTTTAGAAAATTTAGCAGCAGATTTTAAAAGCACAAAAGGAGGACCATCTTCTGGACGAATTTGATCTTTCATCGCCGCAGATTTCATGAAGTCTTGCATATCATTACCAGCACTGAAATCCGCATCTTCGCCACGTAAAATGACCACACGAACAGCTTGATCTTTGTCTGCTTCATCAAGGGCTTTGGCGATCCATAGGTATAATTCGCCGTATAATGCATTTTTGGCTTTAGGACGATTAATCGCCAAGGTCAGCACACCATCTTCTAATTTTGCATTTAAATGCTCATGAGGTTGTTGAATACAACTTAATGACATCGTACTATCCTTGCTTTCAATTAATATAGATTTTATGAAATCTATTATGTCGTATTCTGGCGAAGAGTGACATAACTGATCAGTTCATAAACGTGACTTGGCGATGAATTATAAATTTGATTATTTGGTTTATATCGGACGTTTTCAGCCTTTTCATTTCGCACATATGGAAACCATTAAAATTGCGTTGACGCATAGCCAGAACGTTATTTTAGCGCTTGGTTCTGCTCAATTAGAGCGGAATATAAAAAATCCATTTTTAGCCATTGAACGTGAACAGATGATTTTGTCTAACTTTTCTCCTGATCAACAGGCAAGAATCAAATTTGTACACGTCATTGATGTTTATAATGATGAAAAATGGCAAAAATTGGTCAAATCTTTAGTGGCGAGTGTCGTACAGCCAAATGATCAAGTTGGCTTAATCGGCCACTTTAAAGATGACTCATCCTATTATCTAAAATTTTTCCCAGAGTGGGAGATGTTGGAACTCGATAGTTTAAAAGGTGCAATTTCTGCAACACCACTTCGCGAAGCATACTATCGGGGGGAAATTATGGAAAAAGAACTTCCCCACGGAACTATTCAATTTTTACAAGCGTTTCAAAATTCAGAAATTTACCAACAACTTAAAACTAAATACCAACGTCAAGACAGTACAAGTTTGAGTGAATCAATTGAATGATTGTGTTTAACACAAGAAAACCGAGGGAAATCGTGCGTACTATTACACAAATGAGTTTGGCCACAGTGCTGTTATCTGCTTCTGTTTTTGCTCAAGCGCAAACATGGACACTATCACCTAGCAGTAAGATCAGCTTTGATATCCGATCTGCAGGAATGTCGATTGTAAATGGGCAATTTCAAAAGTATCAATCACAGATGAATTTTGATCCGGCACAGCCTAATCAAGGTTCAGCTAAATTTGTGATGGATGTGAATAGCCTTAAACTGAGCAAAAACTCTTTAAAGGATATGGTCTTTGGTGACAGTTTCTTTCATGCAAGCAAATATAAAACTGTGACCTTTCAAAGTAATCAAATTCGTGCTTTAGGAAATAATAAATACAAATTTGATGGACAACTCACCATGCGTGGTGTGACACGCCCAGTTTCATTTGATACAACTTTAACTCCAAATGCATCGAATCCAAATGTGTTGAATGTACAATCTTCAACAGTCATCAACCGTAGTGATTTCGGTATGCGCAAAGCGATTGGTGGAATTGGCGAAAAAGTGAATATCAAGCTTGAAGGGCAGTGGAAAGCCAACTAAATCGATGAAAAGAAAGCAGTGATTCACTCACTGCTTTTTAATGTCATGAGTATGTCAGTAATATGTTTGAGTTGTGGGGACTGCTGTTTCCAATGATGCCAATATAGATCAACGTCTTGTGTTGCCTCAGGCAACAAACAAATCAATAGTCCTTGGTCGAGTAAGTCTTGAATTTGCAGTTCAGGCACCATGCCATAGCCTAAGCCGAGTTGGATTGCATCGACAAATGACTTAGAAGAGGGGACATAATGATATGGATAACTAGATTGCGGTAATCCAAATTGATTCAGTAGAACCGTTTCATGTAAATGATCTTTATCATTAAAGATAACCGCAGGCGCACGGCGAAAGGAATCGCGATTTAGTCCGTTTTTAAACCATGCTAATTTGAATTCTGGCGTACACACCATTTGATAACGCATCGTGAACAAAAATTCTGAGTGGCAACCTGTCATGGGTTGGGATTCAGCGCTTATACACGCATTTACATAGCCTGATTCCATTAATTGATGCGTATGATCCTGATCATCTATTCGAAGTTGTATTGTGATTTTTTGCTCTATTAACTGTTCAGCAATCGCAGGCAAGAGCCATGTTTCTAATGAATCTGCATTCGTTCCAATGATAATTTTATAAAACTCAGAATTTAGATTTTTTCCCTGAATAAGTTGCAGAACATTTTCTTCTTGACGCTTTTGCCGTAATAAATGTTCAAGCAATATTTCACCTGAATGTGTCACACGACAAGGTCGTTCTCTCAGGATTAATGTTTGACCAATCTGCCGTTCCAATTGTTGGACACGAAGAGTAATTGCGGCAGCAGAGAGACAAAGCTTTTTAGCAGCTAGATCAAAACTTCCAGTTTCCGCCACGGTGATAAACGCGACACAGTCTTTATAATTGAAGATCATGATTTAATAAAACTTAATGAACTTAATATTAATTTAATAATACTCAATTTAAGATTGAATTGTTCATAATCCGCCTAATGATAAATATTAGGTGTTTTATGTCTTTATCCGTACTGTTTAATGGCTTTGTAACGAGTTTAAGTTTGATTATGGCGATAGGCGCTCAGAATGCTTTTGTGCTTAAACAGGGCTTAAAAAAAGAATATGTTCTATCCATTTGCCTCATTTGTGCCTTTTCAGACTCACTTTTAATTTTGGCTGGTGTATTTGGATTTGGGCAGTTTGTCTCAGGCCATCCACAAGTGATGAAATATGCACAATGGGGTGGGGCTGCATTTCTAGTGGTATATGGTGTCCATCATTTTTATCAAGCATTTTCGACCAAAAAATCGATGTGTCTTGATCATCATACGGCTGTTTCATGGTTTAAAATTATTCTCGTTTGCTTGGCATTCACATGGCTGAATCCCCATGTGTATCTAGATACTGTCGTGCTTGTAGGCGCAATATCGACGCAATTTGAAGATCACTTATTATCGTTTGCCATCGGTGCGATCACGGCATCATGGTTATTTTTCTTTAGTTTGGGTTTTGGTGCGCAATATCTATCAGCTTACTTTCACAATCCCCGCGCATGGCAAGTTTTGGATATTTTGATTGCTTTAATCATGTGGTACATCGCCTATCATTTAATTAGTTAACTAGAAATTTAAGCATGGAGTTGTGCAAAAAACCTTTTAAAAGATAACTTTTATTTTCCAAATGTTTGATCACAGCATCTGTAACTCTAAGAACCACCTCATAATTTTTGATCATATTTAAAATTTTAATTAATACTGTCTTAGATTATTCATGGCTAGATTCACTGTGCTTCGATCGATAACTTGATATTTATGCTTACTTAAATTTTCAAACTAAGTCGCTCTGAATAAGTTGGACGAGATACTTTTCTAAGGTTGTAATATGATCGAATATAACTGTGAATTAGTTAAAAACAAAAGTAAATATTAATGATAAATTAATTATAAATAAAAATCATTATCATTTAAATTGTGTATGATGTGCCCAAAACCGTATATAAGAGGGCATCCACGTGAAAAGAAATCTATTATTTTTGTCTTTAGTTTCTATACCATGTTTTGCAGTTGCGCAAGAACCAACACAATTGGCAACTATTGTAGTAAAAGCAGACTCACAAGAAACCGATGTCACAGGTAAACTGAAAAAAAAAGCTACACTGAATATTTTAGGTGAAAAGGATGTGTTAGACACGCCGTTTACCATCCGTAACTACAGCGATCAAGCCATTCAAGATGCACACGCGCATACCATTATGGATGTCTTAAAGATCGACCCAAGTGTTCGTACCACGACCAATAGTGGGCATCTCAATGAAAACTTTAATATCCGTGGTTTCAATGTCAATTGGGATGATCTGAATTTAAATGGGGCTTATGGTATGGCGCCTTCAGGTCGAGTATCTACTGATATTTTGAGTTCAGTTACGGTACTAAAAGGGCCGAATGCATTAATTGCTGGTATGGCACCGGGCGGTAGTGTCGGTGGTGTGATTATCGCTAATACTAAGCGTGCAGAAAAAGAATTAACTCGTGTAACCGCGAATTTTGAAGAGGAAGGCTTTTATAAGTCTGGTTTCGATGTTGCACGCCGCTTTGGCCAAGATCAAGAATTTGGTGCACGTCTAAGTGCCAATTATGGTCAAGGTGAGCATGTGGTGGATGGCCTAGAAGATGAAACAATTTCAGCGGTCTTGGGTCTAGATTGGACAACCGATAAAGCAAAAATTAACTTAGATGCTTATTCTACTAAAGACGATCGTAAAGGTGGCTCGCCAGCTATGGTCTCATTTGCCACGTTAGGTAAAGTATTGGATGCACCTGATGGACGTAGTAATTATTTGCCCAATCTTTGGGGTAAACAATCTGCGAATTACGTGGGCTTATCAAGTGAATATAAATTACTTGAAAATCTAAAAGTTATTGCAGGGATTGGCACTGCTGAACAGAAGTATCAAGGACATTTATTTGGGACGCGTTTGGTTGTTACAGATGAAACTGGCAATGCAAATTCTCAGTACTATCATGTGAAAATGAACCAACGAAATACTACTGCAAACTTAGGTTTGGAAGGCGCATTTTATACAGGAGATATTCACCATACTGTCGGTCTTAGAGCGGATTATTTGCATCGAGATACGAATATGCACAGTAAAGCAGGTGAAACTAAGTTTGTCACCAACTTGTATAACCCAAGTAATGCAGGTTTTATGCCCAGCGTCCTTGCAATTTCTCAAACCGCAGATAATGACTACATCAGTTATTCATTGACAGATCAGATCTCAATGTTAAATGATAAACTGCAATTTATTCTAGGTGCACGTTATCAAGAGATTGATATTAATAATCCAACAAATCCGAAGAATAATTATAGTGAAAATAAACTATCGCCAAGTTTAGGCATCGTTGTCAAACCTTGGGGTGAAGATATCTCGCTTTATGCAAGTTATGTAGAAGGGTTGTCTCAAGGCAATACTGTAACGACGGAAACAGATGTAAATTTTGGAAAAACATTCGCACCATTCCAAACTAAACAGTATGAGGTGGGCGCAAAATATCAACATGGTTCTTGGTTACATACCCTTGCTGCATATCAAATTGAAAAACCAAGTACAATTACAGAGGTTTATGCCACCCCGATCAATGGATCGACTCAGATTACGACCGATGGTGGTGAAACTACCTCGAAAGGACTTGAGTATGGATTCTCAGGCAATGTCACAGATGATGTGATTATTTGGGGTAACTTGGCTTATATTGATGCTGAATATACCAAAGGTATGAGTGGAAAAGTTGAGCTTTCGGGAAATACAGTAGAAGGTCAACCTGAGTTCACAGCAGGGCTTGGCATTGAGTATAAACTCCCGGTGGATGGTTTAAGTGTGAATGCACGTGCTAACTATGTATATAGCCAATATCTCAACAATACTAATACGCTCGAACTTCCTGACTATACGTTACTCGATATCGGTGCGAAATACACAACCAATCTTGGCGGTGTAGATACGACTTTCCGTGCCAATATTGACAATGTCACAGATGAAAAATATTGGGCGGGTGTATTTAACAGTGGCTTTACCACATTGGGTGCAGGACGTACCTATAAACTTGGCGTAAGCTTTGATTTCTAATTGTAGTTAAAAAGAAGTATAAGTAGATGAAACCCACGTCAATCGTGGGTTTTTTTATTAGTTTTGCAAAGCTTTTAAATCTTCAAGCACTTGTTCAGCATGCCCTGCAGCTTTGACTTTACGATATTCTTTAACGAGTTTGCCTTGATGAAAAATAAAAGTTGAACGCTCAATTCCCATCACTTTTTTTCCATACATATTTTTCTCTTTAATCACATCAAAGTGTTGGCAAAGCACTTCTTCTTTATCGCTAATCAAATCGATTGTTAAAGCTTGCTTTTCGGTGAAGTTTTGATGGGCTTTTACTGAGTCTCTAGAAACACCGAAAATAGTGGTATGAAGCGCATCAAACTGATCTTTCAAACATGAAAAACCAACAGCTTGCGTTGTACACCCAGGTGTTGAATCTTTTGGATAAAAATAAATGATGAGCCAATCTGTATTCAACTCAGTTAAATTCACAGAACCTGTAGTTGTCGGGAATGTTTGATTGGGTAAACTAATCGTTTCCATTGACATTATAATTTCCTCAAAAGTTGTCACTACATTTATAGGGGAATTCAAAAAAATAGCCACACGAGGTGGCTATCTTATGTTAACTGCGATTATTTTTTAGCTTGTGCTGCTTTCATTGCTTCCTCTGTTAACGACTGTAGCTTAGACGTTAACTGTGGGCCGAAGCATGCTTGAAGATCAGCGTTCTGTTTCTTCACGATAGCTAAAGTAGAAGGGCTTTTCTTTTGGTTAATCGCACTTTGGATTTCCCATTTTTGAGCATTAGTGAGCTTGCCGTCTGCTTCAATTGCACATGTACAATATTTGCTGACTTCAGCAGCAGAAAGCTTGTTCCCTTTAGCAGTTTCTTCCTTACAAACATTAATCAGTGCAGATTTTACGTTAGTACTTTTGTAGGCTTGCTGCATTTTATTATTCGGCTCATTTGCTTGAGCAGCAGAACCGAAAAGTGCTGCAGCAGAAACAATGGCTGAAAGAATAATGTTTGATTTTAAATTTTTCATATATGGCACCCTGTTATTACGGTATATAACGAGTTGGGTCTTCAACGCCAGCATCTGCAAAACCTTGTTTACGCAAACGACAGCTGTCGCATTTTCCACAAGCTCGTCCTTGGTCATCTGCTTGATAGCATGACACCGTTTGACTGTAGTCTACGCCATGTTCGATGCCTAAGCGAATAATATTTGCTTTGGATAATTGTAGTAAAGGTGTTTCAAATTTAAGAGGTTTTCCTTCCACACCTACTTTTGTCGCTAATCTTGCCATATTGGCAAATGCTTCAATAAATTCTGGTCGACAATCTGGATAACCCGAATAATCTACCGCATTAATTCCAATTACGATGGCTTCTGCGTCAAACACTTCTGCTGCTGCAAGTGCATAAGACAGGAAAATCGTATTACGTGCTGGAACATAAGTGACAGGGATGCCTTCTTGTTCTTGATCAGGAACATCAATGGAATGATCAGTTAATGCAGAACCACCTAAATTACCCAAATCTATATTAATCACGCGATGTTCAACGCATGCTTGTTGTGTCAGTTTACGTGCAGCATCCAATTCAGTTGTTGAGCGTTGACCATACATAAAACTTAAAGCGATACATTCATAGCGTGCTTGCGCCCAAGCCAAGCAAGTCGTTGAGTCTAAACCACCTGATAACAATACAATGGCACGAGGGCGCATAGGAGAACTCCAAAAAATTAAAGCAAATAAAAAATGAATTATAACTGATTATATAAAGAATAATGGGGTATAAATTTTTGAATATATTGATCTGCAGAAGTTACAAAACTAAATGAGATCATTATAAAGAACGCGAAATGTTCGTTTTAGAAGATGAGATAAAACTCTCTTTTGAGTCGAATAAAGTTTAAACAGTTGTTGTTTTTGTTTAAATATTAAATATAATTTAACAAACACTTGATTAAAACTTACAAAAATAATTTTTACGGAATGAAAATGAATCAAATTAATACTTTAATTTTAACCACTGCTGCGTTGATCAGTACAAATTCTTTTGCATTTGAGGAGCTTTCAGATCAAGAATTGTCAACATATGCAGCACAAGATGGTATTACGATTAGCCTTTTACCAGGTGGACCCATTCAAGCTGATTTGATTTGGCACGATACCAGTGGATTCGGACCAGATTACAACGAAGGAAACACAAAAGCAGGTGCCTTAATTTTCGGTACTGCGAATGGGCGTAGTAAAAATCCATTATCACTTTCTTCTGGTTCGGCAGATATTAGTATTACTTTAAAAATCGATGCACAAGGAGGGAATAGTACTACAGGGCCTTTCCTGAATTTAGGTGTATTTGTTCCTGAAGATATTATTATTAATACCGGTGATATTTGGGTGGGTAAATCGGGTCAAGTTAGTCCAACAGGACGAGGCTATAGTGACCCCGTTAAAATTATGGATAATATGAAATTTTATGTATCCAACCTCTCAACCAATGTTCAGCTCGGTTCAGCACCTCAAGGCAGTCTTTTAAAACTCAATGGAATATTTAAAGATGGTTTACGTTTAGAAGGCTTTAAAGTCCACGATCATGATGGTGGTGGCGCATTTGGAATAGAATTTATTAATTTAAAAAATACTCAACCAGGGCGTTTTGGCATCAATAATCTTGATTTTGATGTTGCAGGTTCGATACGTACAGATGGACTGGAACTCAAAATAAATCGTCTTGGAGATCAAAATGGTTTTAATGCCATGTTATGGGGGGTAGGCGTTGGGGATGCATCAACAATAAATAATAAGATTGGGGATATTTCAATGAAAGGGATTAATTTGAATGGCACGACCATTAAAGTGTCAGCACACTAAAAGATCATTTTGTCTCAAACAACAGTACAGAAAAGTGCTGTACTGTTTTAATTTGAGCTATTTTTTTACGTTTTAACGACCTGTTTCGTCATTCCAGAGCAACTTATGTAATTGAAGCTGGAAACGAACTGGTAAGTGATCCTCTAAGATCCATTGTGCTAAATCACGTGCAAGTTGCGGTAACTTTGCAGCACCTTTTTCTACAGCAAACGCAGGTGAGAACCAAACTGTACTTACACGCTTGTGCAATTCATATTGATTCACTTGTTGTTTAGACCATTCATAATCTTCACGATTGCATATGACAAATTTAATCTGATCATGTTGAGTTAAATGGTCTAAATTACTCATTAAATTACGTGAGTCTTCACCTGAAGTTGGTGTTTTTAAATCTAGGACTTTAGAAACTCTACGATCCACTTTTGAAACATCTAGCGCTCCACTCGTTTCAAGGGAAACTTCACAGCCTAAATCTGCTAGACGCTCCATGAGCGGTAATGCATTGGGTTGAGCTAATGGTTCACCACCAGTAACACAAATATAAGGTGTTTTAAAATCAAGCGTGGTCTGGATAATATCCTCTAAAGACTGACGTTCACCGCCTTCAAAAGAATAGGTGGTATCACAATAAGTACAACGCAGTGGACAACCTGTTAAGCGTATAAACACTGTAGGTAAGCCTGAAGTGTTGGCTTCACCTTGTAATGAATAGAAGATCTCCGTAATACGTAACCCCGCAGACGGATCAGAAACAGGAATAGCGGAAGATCGCAAATTACTCATATCGACAAAACCAAACTAAAATAGAGATTATATAAAAGAAAAATCTCTACGATTATTACTAACCGTAGAGATGTGGAGTGTACTCCAAATACTATAAAGTATAAAAAAATTAGTCAGCGCGTAATAAGTCGTTCAAACTTGTTTTAGCACGAGTCTGAGCATCGACTTTTTTTACGATAATTGCAGCATATAAGCTGTATTTACCGCATTTAGAAGGAAGACTACCAGAAACTACCACTGAACCTGCTGGAACACGACCGTAGTGAATTTCACCTGTTTCACGGTCATAAATCTTAGTTGATTGACCAATGTAAACACCCATTGAAATCACTGAACCTTCTTCAACGATTACACCTTCAACGATTTCAGAACGTGCACCGATAAAACAATTGTCTTCAATGATCGTAGGGTTCGCTTGAAGAGGCTCAAGTACACCGCCAATCCCAACACCACCAGAAAGGTGAACATTTTTACCAATTTGCGCACATGAACCTACAGTCGCCCATGTATCAACCATTGTACCTTCATCAACATAAGCACCAATGTTGACATAAGATGGCATAAGTACAACATTCTTAGCTTGATAAGAACCTTTGCGTGCAACTGCAGGCGGTACAACACGTACACCAGCTGCTTTAAATTGCTCTTCAGTCCAACCTGTAAATTTAGTGTCTACTTTGTCATAGAATTGGAGATCGCATGATTCGATTGGTTTATTATCATTGAGTTTGAATGACAATAGAACAGCTTTTTTTAACCATTGATGAACAACCCATTCACCATCAATCTTTTCAGCAACACGTAATGAACCATTATCTAAGCCATCAATTGCTTCCTCGACTGCTTGGCGAATTTCAGCAGGGCAATCTGTAGCTGTGAAGTTTGCACGATCTTCAAACGCTTGTTCGATGATTGACGAAAGCTGAGACATAATCTTCTCTTCCAAAAAAAATTTCCACGATTTTACACTAAATTGATTATAAAAATTACAATTAATCCTGAAAAAATGTCCGACAATAATGACTAATCTTTATAAGTATGTTAATAAAAGTTAATAAAAGACTTAAGTGCAAATTATTTATAAAACAACAACTAAATCAAAATTGTATCAAAAAATAACAAAAAAGCATCAATTTGAATATTAACCAGCTTTGAAATCTCCATTAAGATGCTTCCGAGTCGAACACATTAATGATTAAAGAACAACTCATTTCTTTGAGGAGAAAAAAATGAAAGTGTTAAAATTACTCGCTGTTACAACAGCATTATCTGTTTCAGGCTTCGCTATGGCGGACACTCAAGTTGTACGTACAGGTAATGTATTTGAAGCTAATCAATTAATCCCTACTGGTGTTCGTGCTGAAGTTGGTACAACTGGTTACGGTGGTGCATTACTTTGGACTGCTAACCCATACGTTGGTCTTGCTTTAGGTTACAACGGTGGTGATATCTCTTGGTCTGATGATTTATCAATTAATGGATCAAAATATGATTTAGATATGGATAACAATTTAGCGTATTTAAATGCTGAAATTCGTCCTTGGGGTGCGAGTGAAAATCCATGGGCTCAAGGTCTTTATATGGCTGCAGGTGTTGCATATATTGATAATGAGTATGAACTTGACCGTCGTGTCAAACCAGGAGAAGGCTTCAGCGTAAATAATACAGACTTTGTTGCTGGAACGAATGGTGCTCATATTCGTGGTAAACAAGAATACAAAAATGACTTTGCTCCATATGTAGGTTTTGGTTTTGCCCCTAAAATCAATAAAAACATTGGTGTATTTGGTGAAGTAGGTGCTTATTATTCTGGTAACCCAAAAGCTAATTTAGAATTAGTAAGTGGCGGTGCAGCAAACAATCCAACAGGTGGTTCACTAGTGGATAATATTGCTCGCGAAGAAGATAAAATTCGTAACGATGACAAATACGAATGGCTTCCAGTTGGTAAAGTGGGTGTGAGCTTCCACTGGTAAGATCAAATTTAAAAAACGAGCTTCGGCTCGTTTTTTTATGCAAGTTAAAGCAAATAACAAAGGCGCTATAGGCACCTTTATTATTTGTAGCTTATTAATCCTCAGGATAAGCCACACGTTTTAACGCTTTGATATCAGCACTAGGTGCACATAGCGAAATAAACTCGTAACCGTATCCACGTAACAAATGACCTTTTCGTACAGCAATCCAAGTGGTATTCACCCCGAATAAATCAGTATCAATTTGTTTTAAGCGATGATCTCGTTCTGTATCGTAGGCTACATCGTTGACAATCCCGACACCCATACCTAATTCCACATAAGTTTTGATTACATCAGCATCAAGCGCAGACATCACTAAATCAACATCAAGTCCTGAGTCTTCAAAGGCTTTATCAATCTTTGAACGTCCCGTAAAACCACCGTGATAGGTAATAATCGGATACTCTGCCAAATGTTCTAAGCTAATCTCTCGCGCTGCTATTTGAGTAAGTGGATGACCTTGAGGCGTAATAATACTGTGTTTCCAGTTATAAAAAGGGACACTTGCTAAGTTTTCTTCAGTAGTCAGATTCTCAGTAGCAATACCAATATCTGCATCGCCTAAAAGTAACATTTCAGTGATTTCAGTTGGGCTTGCTTGTTGCAAAATCAAATGAACTTTCGGAAATAATTTTTTGAATGAATTTACGATAGGTGGTAATACATATCGCGCTTGAGTATGAGTGGTTGCGATGGTTAATGTACCTTCATCTACACGATTAAAATCATCGGCTAATCTTTTAATATTGTCTGCATCGACCAGCATGCGCTCCACAATACCGAGCAAAGCTTGACCAGGTTCAGTTAACCCTAATAAGCGTTTACCTTTTCGGATAAATAGTTGAACACCTAATTCATCTTCTAAATCTTTAATATGCTTACTTACGCCTGATTGAGACGTGTAAAGGGCAGCGGAAGCTTCCGTTAAATTAAAATTTTGTCTGACGGTCTCTCGAATAATTCTTAATTGTTGAAAGTTCATAGTCTTTGTTACCTTTAAAATGATGGGGCTATATAAAAGCCCCATCTACACATTTTTATGCGTTTTCTTGTGCAAATAAGTGCAATGTATTAGTCGTTAACCAAACCGATTGATTTGGGCGGAATTGATGCAGTTTAGCTTCATCTGGAGTGAGTAGAATTTCGATGAGATTGCCATCTTGACCTTGAAGTTCGGCAACCACTTTTCCTGCAATCCAAACTTCACGTAAGAACGTTGCTTGAATTGCATTGTCTGTAGGTTGAGCATGAATTTGGAACTCATCTGGTCGAATGAAGGCAATCACTTTACCTTCAGGTGCATCTTTAGCTAAAGGCAGTTGAATGCGATCATTTCCGATCTGTACGATTCCCGCTTGATTATGACCTTCGAACTTATTCGCTTGACCTAAGAAGTCAAATACAAAAGGCGTTGCTGGTTTTTCATAAACTTCACGAGGTGAGCCAATTTGTTCAATATTGCCTTTATTCATTACAATGATTTGATCTGCAACTTCAAGCGCTTCTTCTTGATCGTGAGTTACAAAAATCGAGGTGATGTGAAGTTCATCGTGTAAAGTTCTCAGCCAGCGACGTAACTCTTTACGAACTTTAGCATCAAGTGCGCCAAATGGCTCATCCAGAAGTAGTACACGAGGTTCAACTGCAAGCGCACGTGCAAGTGCAATACGTTGACGCTGTCCACCAGACAATTGTGCTGGATAACGATCTGATAAGAATCCTAATTGAACTAAATCCAGTAGTCGTGTAACCCGTTTTTTTATTTCAGATTCTGAAGGGCGTGTTGAACGTGGACGAACACGTAAACCAAAAGCAATATTATCAAATACTGTCATATGACGGAATAAAGCATAATGTTGGAATACGAAGCCAACTTGACGTTCACGGACATGAACATTCGTTGAATCTTGACCTTCGAGGATCACTTGACCGCTGTCGGCAGATTCAAGACCAGCAATAATGCGAAGTAGAGTTGTTTTACCGCAGCCTGAAGGTCCTAATAATGCTACGAGTTGGCCATCAGGAAAATCTAGGGAGATATTGTTTAGTGCATGGAAAGCACCAAAGTGTTTTTCAATATTTTTAACTTGAATACTCATCGGATACTTCCTTTAAACTGTAGAAACTTCATTACGTTTGCTTAATTTCTCTTGGCGAATTTCGACCCATGTTTTAAGAATCAATGTCACAATCGCCAATAAAGCCAAGAGGGATGAAACAGCAAATGCTGCACTAAAGGTATATTCGTTGTAGAGAATCTCTACATGCAGTGGCAATGTATTGGTCTCTCCACGAATATGACCCGATACTACAGAGACTGCCCCGAATTCACCCATTGCACGTGCGTTACAAAGAATAACCCCGTATATCAAGCCCCATTTAATATTTGGAATCGTGATTTTCCAAAAAGTTTGCCAGCCTGAAGCTCCTAAAACGATTGCCGCTTCCTCTTCTTCTGTACCTTGAGCTTCCATCAGTGGAATGAGCTCACGCGCCACAAAAGGAACTGTAATAAAGATGGTTGCTAGTACAATTGCTGGAACGGCATATAGAATCTTAATGTCGTTATCCATCAGCCATCCACCGAACCAACCTTGAGTACCAAACATCAATACCAACATCAAACCTGCGATTACAGGTGATACTGAGAAAGGCATATCAATAATCGTGGTTAATATGGATTTACCACGGAAATTAAATTTCGCAACAGACCAAGCCGCCGCCACACCAAATACTACGTTGAGCGGTACAGCAATTGCAGCTGTTAGTAAGGTGAGCTTTACAGCCGACAACGTATCTGGATGGACTAAAGCTTGCGCATAAACGCCGACACCCTGTTTGAATGCTTCAACAAAAACTAAAATCAAAGGCAGGATTAAGCAACTGAGGAAGAAAATCATGGCAACGACAATAAGTGTCCAACGAACCCAAGTCGGTTCTCGCGTCGCATCACGAGATTGCAATTTTTCCGCTAAAGCATTGCTATTTGTATTCAAACTCATTGTGCAGTTCTCCCTGTACGACGACTCGCCCATGCTTGTAACAAGTTAATCAAGAACAAGATAGCGAATGAAATAAGGAGCATGACAACGGCGATCGTAGTTGCACCTGCATAGTCATATTCTTCCAATCGAGAAATAATCATTAATGGCGCAATTTCAGTTTCGAAGGGTTGGTTACCTGCAATAAAGATAACTGAACCATATTCACCCACGCCACGGGCAAAAGCGAGAGCAAATCCTGTGATTAAAGCAGGGAAAAGAATTGGTAAAATCACTTTGGTTACAATTTGCAGTCGATTCGCACCCAATGCTGACGCTGCTTCTTCAAGTTCAGTCTCTAAGTCACTCAGTACAGGTTGTACTGTACGAACCACAAAAGGTAAGCCAATAAATATCAGGGCTAATGTAATCCCAATAGGACTATAAGCGACTTTAATTCCTAAGGGTTCAAGATATTGACCAATCCAGCCTGTCGGAGCATATAAAGATGTTAATGCAATCCCAGCAACAGCTGTTGGTAACGCAAAGGGTAAATCAACCAATGCATCAACAATTCGTTTACCAGGGAAACTATAGCGCACGAGACACCAAGCGAGTAATAAGCCAAATACAACATTAATGAAGGCAGCAATAAGTGCAGCACTGAAACTTAGTTGTAATGATTTTAAGATACGCTCAGAGCTTAAAATCTCCCATAAACCTTCCCAGCCAATACCTAAAGACTTAATAAAAACAGCCGACAAGGGTATGAGCACAATTAAAGATAAATACGCTAGGGTAAAGCCTAGAGATAGACCAAATCCTGGCAGCACTCGGGATCGCTGCGACATGACTACTCCTCAAATGAGAGAAAAAGCTTACCGAAATCAATAAGCAATTGAATTGAAAAATTTATCAAGAATAAGTGGCGAACTTTAAATTGCAAATTTGTAATACAACTTGCCATTATCAATACTATTGATATAGTTCGACAGCTTATCATGAATCAAAAAATCGAAGATCTCTGGAAATGGTCCAAATCCTGAATCAACATTAATATGACCAACTTGACCTAAGTTAATCGGTTTTACACCCCATGATTTTGCTAGTTTTTTTGCATCCTCAAAACCTAACCACGGATCATTTTCACTGATGAGCATTTTTGTGGGAACGCTAATCTTAATTTGATGAAAGTAAAAACTATAATCAGTCAAACTCAAACGAGCAAAACCATTCTCACCAAAACGACTTGGATTGGCTGGTGCAACTAAAACCAGTTGTTTAACTTTCTGTGCTATTTCTGGGTGCTGATGCAGAGCAGCGACAGACGTTAAACAGCCAAAACTATGTGCAACAATCTGTACGGGTGCATCTATCTGCGAAATTTTTTCTACAAAACGATGGATCCAATCTGAGAGTAAAGGAAAGTTCCAATCATCTTGTTGAACACGTGAGCATGGCATGACTTGACGTTGCAACCATGATTGCCAATGATTTTCATCACTTCCGCCGACGCCGGGTACAATGAGTGTATGTATCATGTCATGCTCCATTGATTATTTTTTTGTGTTATTTGCTTTGGTAATTTGGTCAAAAATACCATTATTCTCAAAATGAGCTTTTTGTACTTTCGCCCAGCCACCAAACTCTTGATCAATTGTGACCAATTTCAGTGGCTTAAATGTTGATGAATATTGTTTTAATACAGCTTGATTACGCGGACGATAGAAATTCTTCGCGGCAATATGTTGTCCTTTAGGAGAATAAAGGAAATTCAAATAACCTTGCGCCAAATATTTATTGCCTGATTTTGCTGCATTTTTTTCAACGATCGCTACAGGTGGTTCAGCAAGTATAGAAAGTGTTGGCGTCACAATTTCAAATTTACCTGGTTGTTCACGCAGTGCTAAATGAGCTTCATTTTCCCAAGCAAGCAAAACATCGCCAATACCACGTTCAGCAAAAGTTGTAGTTGAGCCACGAGCGCCCGAATCTAAGACCTTGGTTTGTTTATAAATTTGTTGAACAAATTGTTGTGCTTTGGCGTCATTTCCACCTGGTTGGTGTTTAGCCCACGCCCAAGCCGCTAAATAATTCCAACGTGCACCACCTGACGTCTTAGGGTTTGGTGTAATAATGTCCACACCCGGTTTTACTAAATCACCCCAGTCTTTAATATTTTTTGGATTTCCTTTTTTGACGAGGAAAACAATTGTGGAAGTGTAGGGTGTCGAGTTATGTGGGAATTTCTTCTGCCAATCCTTTGGTAATAAATTGGTTTTTTCAGCAATCGCATCAATGTCAGCTGCAAGTGCTAGAGTCACAACATCTGCATTTAAACCATCAATGACTGCACGCGCTTGTTTACCTGAGCCGCCATGTGACTGACGAAAATTGACATTTTGTCCAGTCCGAGATTTCCAATATGCACCAAATTCTTTATTTACTTCTACGTAGAGTTCACGAGTAGGATCGTAAGAGACGTTTAATAAATCTTTAGCGGAAGCGCTAAGCGAAGCAGCTGAAACAAAAGCTGCGATAACCCCAAGTTTTAATTTAGCTGAAAAGCGCATGGCAACCTCAAAAGAAAATATTCTGTTACATGGCGCTAGAATAAATCCAATCTTTATGCATAAAAAATAATTAAAAATGAATTTTATATGAAAAAAAAAGATTTAGGTGTGTTGTTAAAAAAAATGCCGATCATGAATATGATCGGCAAGCCATAAGTTAAAGCTTAAATCTTAATTTATTTATTACTGTTTGCTTTGACAATTTGATCGAATATCCCGCCATTATCAAAATGTTGTTTTTGGACTTTTGTCCAACCTCCAAACTCTTTATCAATCGTGACTAATTTTAAAGGTTTAAACACGGATTGATATTTTGAAAGTACCGTTGCATTTCTTGGTCGATAAAAGTTTTTGGCAGCAATGGTTTGACCAGCTGGAGAATACAGATAATTCAAATAGGCTTTTGCGACATTGAGGTTGCCATCTTTTTGCGCATTTTTCTCAACAATTGCTACAGGGGGCTCAGCAAGAATGGAAAGGGTTGGTGTAATGATTTCAAATTTTCCGGGTTGTTCACGAAGAGCTAAATGTGCTTCATTCTCCCAAGCCAGGAGTACATCTCCAATGCCACGCTCTGCAAAAGTTGTTGTTGCACCACGTGCACCAGAATCTAGCACTTTAGTATTTTTATAAATTTGTCGTACAAATTCTTGTGCTTTAGCATCGTTACCGCCGGGTTGGTGTTTTGCCCAAGCCCATGCTGCTAAGTAATTCCAACGCGCACCACCTGACGTCTTAGGGTTTGGCGTAATAATTCCAACATCATTTTTAATCAAGTCTCCCCAATCTTTGATCCCTTTGGGATTGTCTTTTTTGACTAAAAACACGATGGTTGAGGTATAGGGTGTAGAGTTCTGTGGGAATTTTTTCTGCCAGTTTTTTGGTAATAAATTGGTTTTTTCAGCAATCGCATCAATATCTGCTGCGAGTGCGAGAGTTACGACGTCTGCATCTAGTCCATCAATGACCGCACGGGCTTGTTTACCAGATCCACCATGAGATTGTTTAAAATTCAAATCTTGACCAGTCTGCTTTTTCCAATATGCTCCAAACTCTTTATTAAAGTTGTCATAGAGTTCACGAGTTGGATCATATGAAACATTTAAAAAATCTTTTGCGAGTGTAGAAACAGAAGTGACTGAAAGTAAAGCTGCAATGACCCCAATTTTAAAAGAACGCATCATTATTCCTGTGTGTTTGTCGTTTTTTGATGATTTGAGCATAGGGAAATTTTTTAAAATAAAAAAATAAGAAGAAATGAAAAAGTTATGATCAAAACAGCTATTCATTTTGTGAGTGACTTTTTACACTATGAGAAAGGAATGAGGTTGCTTGAAATGATCTGTTTAAAAAATGCCAAGCCAATGGATGCAATATCTATTTTGGATCGAGGCTTCCATTATGGAGATGGCTGTTTTACCACGGCGAGAATTCGAAATAATAAAATTGAATTATTTGAACGTCATTTAACAAGATTGAATACGGCCATTGAGCGATTCTCACTTCAAGCTAATCTCGACTATATTGCTGAGTCTATCCAGTATTTACAGCAAGAGTACGATCAATTAAACGGGACGATTAAAATTGTACTGAGTCGAGGCGAGGGGCAACGAGGATACAGTTTACCTCATCATTCAGCAGATCTTTGGTTGTATTATTATCCGCAAAACGTGACTGATCATCACTATGAAGTCATTGAGAGTGGTTTACTTGAGCGAGTAATGGGTTTAACCATGCCACAATTGGTGGGAATTAAATCACTTAATCGGTTAGAACAAGTGTTACTAAAGCAGGAAGCCGATGAGAAGGGTTTTCAAGAAGCTTTAGTTACAGATGTTCAAGGCTATATTGTTGAAGGAATCAGCAGTAACTGCTTTATACGATTGAATGATACATGGATTTGTCCTGAACTTCGTTATAATGGCGTTCATGGGGTGATGCGTGCTGAAATTTTGGAGCGTATGAATCATTATGGTATAACGTTCCAAAAAAGAGTAATTGATTTGAATGAACTTCTTCACATTCAAAGTGTATTTTATTGTAATGCGCTCCACCCAATGAAAATCGCCTCTTGCCTTGATGATCGTCGATTAGATACACAAGCGTGTATTGATCTTTTTCACCACCTTCAACTTAATCAGATTTAAAGCTTATGTCCTCTCCTCAGAAATCAACAAAGAAAAAGAACAGCAAGACATCCTTTAAACCTAAAGCGCTTTTATTCGTTATTGCAGGTCTAATGTTGCTTGCAACCATGATTCTATCTACGAGTCTATGGAAGGATTATCCTGTAGAGGGTAAAAAGCAAATGCTAGCGATTAATCATGGTGATACTTACTCACAATTTATTGATCGTTTAGCTAAAAATAAGCAAGTTTCATTTCCCATTATTTTAAAGATTTATCAACGATTCATGATTCATGACAGCATGAAAGCTGGAGTCTATGAAGTTAAAGCGGGAATGAGTGTTCGTCAAGTTCTAGACATGATTTCGAATTCTGAAAATGCACAACTGAATCGAATTTTGGTCATTGAGGGTACAACATTTAAGCAGTTAAAAAATGCACTTAAAAATGATGAATTGGTGACGAAAGAGCTGGTTCATTTGAGTGATGCAGAAATATTAAAGGAATTGAATATTCCATTTTCACATCCAGAAGGTTTATTTGCGCCTAATACTTATTTTTTTGCGAAGGGTGAAACAGATCGTAAAATTTTAACTGATTTGTATCAACATCAGATGAAGGCACTAGATAAAGCCTGGGAAAATCGAGCTTCTGATTTGCCTTATAAAAATAAATATGAAGCGCTCATCATGGCATCAATTATTGAGAAAGAAACCAATGTTGATCATGAGTTAGATAAAGTCTCGGGCGTATTCGTTCGTCGATTAAAAATAGGTATGCGTTTACAAACTGATCCAACCGTAATTTATGGTATGGGCGATGAATATACGGGCAACATTACCCGTAAAGATTTAAGAGCACCAACACCATATAACACGTATACGATTTATGGATTGCCACCAACACCGATCGCATTACCAAGTGATAAAGCGATCGAAGCGGCAATGCATCCAGATCATTCTGACTATATTTATTTTGTGGCGACTGGAAATGGAGGTCACAAATTCAGTACCAATCTAGCTGACCATAATCGCGCTGTTCAAGAATATCTTGCTGTGATTCGATCTAAAAAATAAGGGGTAAAATAGACGTGTTTATTAGCTTTGAAGGCACAGAAGGTGTTGGTAAAACGACATTGATTCATAAAATTCGTGACTACTTCCTTGAGCAATCAAAGCAAGTTGTTCTAACTCGTGAACCAGGTGGTACTCCGCTCGCTGAGCAAATTCGTTCCTTACTTCTGACGGTGAATCATGAAGAAAGAATGAGTAATGATACTGAACTATTATTAATGTACGCAGCTCGAGCGCAACATCTGCAACAAGTCATAATGCCTGCACTTGAAAATAGTTCGATCGTGTTATGCGACCGTTTTTGTGACAGCAGTTTCGCGTATCAGTGTGCAGGTCGTGGGTTAAGTCGTGAAAAATTAGCACTTTTAAACCAAAACTTTGTCCTAAAAATGCCAGACCTGACATTTTGGTTGGATGCTCCGACTGAGCTCGGAATGCAACGAGCACGAGCGCGTGGAGCATTGGATCGGTTTGAACATGAAAAAGCAGCTTTTTTTGAAAAAGTACGTGCAGGATTTACTGAATTGCAGCAGTTAGAGCCGAATCGTGTTAAGCGTATTGATGCAACACAAAGTCCTGAGCAAGTATTTAATGATGCAATTGAACGAATTAGTTCATGGAAAGATGAGCATAAGTGCTAATTAAAAAAGCAAATATGATTTATATTGAGTCATTGTTTATGGAAAAACGATTAGACTCAATATGATCAGTAATAAAGAAGAAATACTCAAATTCCTACAAACCGAATTTCCACAAAGTCTCCAAAAATGTGAAATAGTATCGGTAGAGCCACGTGGTGCTACAGTCATTTATCATGTTGATGAAAATGATTTAAGACCTGGAGGGACAGTTTCAGGTCCGACCATGATGACAGCTGCCGATTATGGGTTGTATATCGCAATACTGGGAGAAATTGGTATTGTAGGTCTTACAGTGACAACCAATATGAATATTAACTTTCTTAGAAAACCGAAAGGTGGTTGTGACATCAAGGGTGTTTGTAAATTAATGAAAGTTGGCAAAGCTCTAGTTGTCGGAGAGGTTTACTTGTACTCTGTTGGGGACGATGAGCCGATAGCTCACGTTACTGGGACTTACTCAATTCCGCCCAAAAGGGCATAAAAAAGCGAGTATGAACTCGCTTTTTTTTTGAACTTAAACCTCAACTAAAGGTGTTTCCACTTCAAAATTTGGTGGGGTGAGTACAGTTTTTCGTAATTCTTGCGAAGGCTCAGGATAGTCCAAAGTGTAATGTAATCCGCGTGATTCTTTTCTTTGCATCGCACAACGAATAATCATCTCAGAAACGAGTACAAGGTTACGAAGCTCAATTAGATTTTTACTGACATGATAATCTTGATAATATTCGGTGATTTCATGTTTCAGCATTTCAACGCGATGTAATGCACGTTCTAAACGTTTGGTCGTTCGTACAATACCTACATAGTTCCACATGGTCTGACGTAACTCATCCCAGTTTTGCAAAATGACAACGTCTTCATCAGGATTCATGACTTGAGAAGCATCCCATTCAGGGACTTCATAGTGATCTATAATATTTTGATGTTGATCTTGAATATGCTTTGCTGCACTCATGCCATAAACAAAACATTCTAAAAGTGAGTTACTTGCCATACGGTTGGCGCCGTGTAAACCTGTATAAGACGTCTCACCAATCGCATATAGACCTTGAATGTCCGTTTGACTATGTTCATCGACTACGACACCACCACAGGTGTAGTGCGCTGCTGGCACAACTGGGATCATATCTTTGGTAATATCAATACCCAGCTCGAGTAGGCGAGCATACAAAGTGGGGAAGTGCTCTTTAATGAACTCAGGGGTTTTGTGGGTAATATCTAGCCATACATGTCGTATACCCAATCTTTTAATTTCGTAGTCGATAGCTCGAGCTACAATATCACGTGGTGCTAACTCTGCACGTTCATCGAAACGAAGCATGAAGCGTTCGCCGTCAGGTAAACGAAGATAAGCGCCTTCACCACGCATTGCTTCAGTAATTAAGAAGGAACGTGCTTGAGGGTGATATAAACAGGTTGGGTGGAATTGATTAAATTCCATATTGGCGACGCGGCATCCAGCACGATATGCCATTGCAATACCATCGCCTGTAGCGATATCAGGGTTAGAGGTATATAAATATGCTTTCATGGCACCGCCACATGCCAGTGCAGTAAATGGTGCTAAGAAAGTATGCACTTGCTCGGTTTGCTCATCTAAAGCATATAAGCCTAAAGCACGATTTTCCTGATTCAAATGCCCCAGCTTATGCGCTGTAATGAGGTCAATCGCAATGTAATTTTCAAAGATGTGAATATTGTTTTTTTCTTGTGCCCGTTCAACTAAAGTGGTTGAAATTGCTTTCCCTGTTGCATCTGCGGAATGAATAATGCGGCGCTGAGAATGCCCACCTTCACGTGTGAGATGCAAGTTATCTTCATCATCTAGTGTGAATTTAACACCTTGTTTCAGTAAAAAATCAACAGAGGGTTTTCCTCCTTCAACCGTGTGTTGAACAGCTTGTTTTTCACAGAGATAAGCACCTGCAATGAGCGTGTCATCAATATGTTGTTGAATAGAATCAGCCTCATCAAGAACAGCTGCAACGCCGCCTTGTGCATAATACGTGCTGGCATCTTTCAAATGAGATTTTGCTAACACTGCGATATTAAAATGATCAGGTAATGAGAGTGCTAGACTTAAACCCGCACCGCCACTGCCCACAATAATCACATCAAATTGATGCGCACTTGTATTTTTCGGCATTTCCATTCGCAAACTGAATTTTAAAAGTGCGTTAATATGGCTCTTTTTTAAAGCAAAATTCAAGAGTTTGATTGATCAAATTTTTTTTTATGCACTTGAACTATTAGTTTTTAATCATATTTTAAGTAAAGTATTGTTTTCTATTAATATAGAAACATTTATTTACGCACAGAGAATTTTGATTGTGCTAAAAATTATTTTATCCAAGAATCATAAATGAGAGTTCACTTAACATGAAAAATCGCGTTATAGCATCAGGACTTTTTGCTGCAGTATTTACTGCGGCAGTGCAAACTCAAGCGGCGGCTACTGTTGACTTTTCAAATCTTGTAGAGCGAGTAAGTCCGGGTGTCGTCAGCGTGAATGTTGTTAAGAAAATGACACAAGAAGAAATTCTTCAACAACAAGTACCTGAACTGCTGAAACGATTCTTCGGCAATCAAATTATTATTCCGCAGCGCCAAGCTCCTCAAGAGAAAACGGGTTTTGGGAGTGCATTTTTTATTAGCCGTGATGGTTACCTGATTACCAACCATCATGTTGTAGAAAATGCTTCACAAATCACCATCATGTTAAATGATCGTCGCGAGATTGATGCCAAAGTTATTGGTAGTGATGAACGTACTGATGTGGCATTACTGAAAGTTGAAGGTGCGAACTACCCAGCACTTTCGACTGGGAATATCGACCAATTAAGAGTTGGAGAACCTGTTCTTGCCATTGGCTCACCGTTTGGTTTTGAGTACTCGGCATCTGCGGGGATTGTCAGTGCCAAATCAAGAAATATGTTGGGTGAAACATCAGTTCCGTTTATTCAAACTGATGTCGCATTAAACCCTGGTAACTCTGGGGGACCATTGTTTAATCAACAAGGTCAAGTGATTGGTGTGAATTCTCGTATTTTCAGTGGTACTGGCGGATATATGGGATTGTCATTCTCCATTCCAATCGATGTAGCGATGGATGTGGCGGATCAATTAAAGAAAAATGGTAAAGTTACTCGCTCATATCTTGGTATTCATTTACAAGAGATTGATCGTAACCTCGCAGAAGCTTATAAATTACCAAAACCTGAAGGTGCTTTAATCACAGAAATTGCGCCAAATTCCCCAGCAGAGCGCGCTGGCTTAAAGCAAAATGATATTATTTTGAAATACAACGGAACTGCAATTTCAAGAACGAGTGAGCTATTAAATTACTTAAATAGAACACAGCCAAATCAAAAAATTCAGTTAGAAATATTGCGTGATGAACGTGTACGTACGATTACAGCAACACTTGCATCAGCACCAGATGAAACACCAGCACAAGCGCAAAATGTAAGTGAAGCCAAAAAACGCGGACCTACACTAGGTGTTGCGATTCGCGAACTTGCACCTGTTGAAAAAACACGTCTTGGTGTTAAAGGTGGTGTCTACATTCAAGAGGTTGTACGCGGAGGTTTGGCGGCACAATCTCGAATTATGGCTGGTGATGTGATCACCTCGATTAATGGTAAGAATGTAAGTACAACACAAGATTTTGTGGAGGCGGTGGCTAATCTTAAAACCAATACCGTTGCACGAGTGGGTATCATCCGTGAAGGGCGAAATGCCATGATCGGATTAAGAATCAAGTAAACATGAATTGAATAAAGGGCCTTGCGATAGCAAGGTCTTTTTTATTTAACTCTAAAATTATATTAAACTCTTTTCGAATGTTGATGATGAATACGCAATACAAGGGAATATAGTGAGTACAATCTTTGACCTTAAAATAAAAGCAATAGCACAAGACATTGATATTTTAGGTCATGTGAATAATGTGGTGTATGTAAAATGGATGCAAGATGTTGCAACAGCACATATTGAACAACTGGGTTTAGGGGTTGAGCAATATCTAGAACTCAAACATGCCATGGTTGCAGTTGAGCATCACATGAATTACAGAAAGGCGTGTTTTGAAAATGATGAAATTATTTTAAGAACTTGGCTTAATGATTTGAATGCGATGTATTCATTTCGTCAGTACGCTTTTTTTAGACCTTCAGACCAATCATTATTATTTGTGGGAAATACCAAATGGGCCTGTGTAGAGATTGCAACAGGCAGACCCAAACGATTATCTCCAACATTTACTCAAGCTTATCAGCCTATTTCTGAGGTGTTAAATCCTTTGGATTTTACTCGAGATTATTCTGTACCCGCTATCTAAAGAATTAGTTGAATCGGACGAATTAAATATTTCGCCACATGGTGTTCATTATTATGAATACTTTGAAAAATCCATCTGCTATAATCGTCCGCAATTTGTTAAACAGCTTTTGCTATGTAGTTTTTATTTCATGCATAGCGCAATTTATTGTTCAAGGTAACCCATGGCGCAAGCTAAAAAATCCGTAAATATCAAAAATATACGTAACTTTTCGATTATTGCTCACATCGATCACGGGAAGTCGACATTAGCTGACCGTTTTATTCAGACCTGTGGTGGTTTGCAAGATCGCGAAATGCAAGCGCAAGTTCTAGACTCAATGGAGCTTGAGCGTGAGCGCGGGATTACCATTAAAGCGACGTCTGTGACGCTTTATTATACGCATCCAAATGGTGAAGAGTATCAACTCAACTTTATTGATACACCAGGGCACGTGGATTTCTCATATGAAGTATCACGTTCGCTTGCTGCTTGTGAAGGTGCGCTTTTAGTTGTCGATGCAGCTCAAGGTGTTGAAGCTCAATCAGTTGCAAACTGCTATACAGCTATTGAGCAAGGTCTTGAGGTTCTTCCAGTACTTAATAAAATTGATTTACCTCAAGCTGAACCAGAGCGTGTTATTCAAGAAATTGAAGACATTATCGGAATTGAAGCAACTGAAGCACCTACGTGTTCAGCTAAAACTGGATTAGGAATCGAAGGTGTTTTAGAAACACTTGTGAATACCATTCCTGCTCCGACGGGTGACCGTGAAGCGCCGCTTCAAGCTTTAATTATTGACTCATGGTTTGACAACTATTTAGGTGTTGTATCCTTAGTTCGCATTAAGCAAGGTCGGGTGCGTAAAGGCGATAAAATGTTGATGAAATCAACAGGTCAAACGCACATCATTACCTCTGTCGGTATTTTCAATCCTAAACATACAGAAACTGATATTTTAGAAGCAGGTGAAGTTGGCTTTGTGATTGCTGGTATCAAAGATATTTTTGGTGCGCCAGTTGGAGATACGATTACACTTGCTACAACGCCGGAAGTAGAAACTTTACCTGGATTCAAAAAAGTTAAACCACAGGTATATGCTGGTTTATTCCCAATTGATTCGAGTGAATTTGAACCTTTCCGTGAAGCATTACAAAAACTGCAAATTAACGATTCAGCATTATTCTTTGAACCTGAAAGTTCAGATGCATTAGGATTTGGTTTCCGTTGCGGTTTCTTGGGTATGCTGCACATGGAGATTGTTCAAGAGCGTTTAGAGCGTGAATATGATCTAGACCTGATTTCATCGGCACCGACTGTAATTTATGAAGCTGTCATGAAAAGTGGTGAGACAGTTTATATCGACAGTCCATCAAAAATGCCAGATGGATCTACTGTAGAGGATCTTCGAGAGCCGATTGCAGAATGTAATATCCTTGTGCCACAAGAATATCTTGGTAATGTAATGACGTTATGCGTTGAACGCCGTGGTGTTCAAAAAGACATGAAGTTTATGGCAAACCAAGTAGCCATTACATTTGAAATACCAATGGCTGAAGTCGTGATGGATTTCTTCGATAAATTAAAATCATGTTCACGTGGTTTTGCATCGTTAGATTATAACTTCGTCCGTTTTGAGTCTTCTTCTCTTGTAAAAGTAGATGTCTTGATCAATGGTGAAAAAGTCGATGCATTGGCAATGATTTGTCATCGTCAAGATGCGCGTCATCGTGGTATTGCACTTGTTGAAAAAATGAAAGATTTGATTCCACGTCAAATGTTTGATGTGGCGATTCAAGCTGCAATTGGTGCTCAAATTATCGCGCGTTCAACAGTAAAAGCAATGCGTAAGAACGTATTGGCGAAATGTTATGGTGGTGACGTTTCACGTAAGAAGAAACTTCTTGCGAAACAGAAAGAAGGTAAGAAACGTATGAAGCAGGTGGGTAGTGTAGAAATCCCACAAGAAGCTTTCTTAGCTGTGTTAAAAGTAGAGCGATAACAACAAGGAATATCCCATGGATTTTGATTTTAACCTCATTCTCGTACCTGCAACCCTAATCTTTTTTGGATTGTGGTTGCTGGATAAATTGGTGCTCAAACAAAGAGCAACCAAAGGAAAAGGGAATGAAAATTTCATTATTACATGGGCATATGATTTTTGGCCTGTACTTGCAGTTGTGTTAGTGCTGCGTTCATTCTTCTTTGAACCTTATAATATTCCATCTGAATCCATGGTTCCGGCATTGGAAACGGGTGATTATATCTTGGTGAACAAATATCAATATGGTGTTCGTTTACCGATTAGCAACACCAAAGTGTTGAATGTCAATGAGCCTGAACGTGGTGATGTGGCGGTATTTAGATATCCACCAAACCCATCAATTAGCTATATTAAGCGTATTATTGGTTTACCTGGTGATCATATCGTTTTTGAGAATAATCAATTAACCATCAATGGTGAAAAAGTTGTAACGGAATCGGCTGAATTTAATCGTGAAAAAGATGTTTCAGACACGCCAAATTCAATTTATCATTATGAAACTTTAGGTGATCATAAGTATTTGGTTCGTAATTTGGAAGGTCAAAACCCGATTATTGCGCATTTCAATTATGCACAAACCAAACAAGATCTTCCTTATGTTGCCACTGCGAATGATCGCTTTGTGAGAACAAATGGTCAAAGCTGGGAAGTAACTGTTCCGAAAGGATATTACTTTGCCATGGGTGACAACCGTGATCAGAGTGCTGATAGTCGAATCTGGGGATTCGTACCTGAGGCAAATTTAACAGGACAAGCAATTTATGTATGGATGCATAAAGAAGCTGGTTTGAAATTGCCATCATTCAGTCGTAATGGTCAAATTCAGTAATCTTCAAATATATGGATAATAAAAAATGCGTAACACTCAACGTGGTGCATCGTATACAGCGATTTTATTAGGGGTAATTGTTGCGGCATTTGGACTTAAAGTGCTCGTAGCATTGTGGCAGCCTTATTGGGATGACCGACTAATCAATCAATTGATTGAAGAACAAGTTGCAATCAGCTCAAAGGCGACAACACCACAACAGTTTGCTTCAACAATGGGGCAGAAATTTAGCATGAACAATATCCGTGACATTGAGTTCAAAGATATTGCGACTGTCAAATCTAAACAAGGTTTACAAGTGACAAAGAAATATGAAGTAAGAAAGCCATTCTTATTTAATATTGATTTAGTCCTCACATTCGAGAAAAGTTTTGATCAAAGGTCAGTTCAAAGTAAGTGATTCTCGCTTACTGAGTCGCATCGGTTATCAGTTTAAGAAAATTGAATTACTTCAACTTGCATTGACACACCGATCGGTTAGCCATAAACATAACTATGAACGCCTAGAGTTTCTAGGCGATTCATTGTTAGGTATGATTATTGCCAATTACCTTTATCATGCTTATCCACATGAAAACGAAGGTCGTCTGACGCGTATGCGAGCTACTTTGGTTCGACAAGAAGCGTTAGGCAAAATTGCAACAGATTTGAAACTTAGTCAGAGTTTAATACTCAGTACTGGTGAATTAAAATCTGGTGGTCATCATAGAGAGTCGATACTCGCTGACACAGTCGAAGCGATTATTGGTGCAATCTATACTGATAGCCAAGATTTAAAGTTGTTAGAATCAATTGTGTTGAAATGGTATGAACCTTATTTAGATCATATTGAACCAACAGATCAATTGAAAGACCCTAAGTCCCGTTTACAAGAGTATCTTCAAGCTCGTAAAAAACCTCTCCCAGTGTATGAGGTTGTTGATATTCAGGGTGATGCACCAAACCAACATTTCAAAGTGGAATGTATGGTTGAAGGCTTGCCAAAATGTATGGGTGAGGGTTCAAGTCGTCGTTTTGCTGAGCAAGCAGTAGCGGCGGAAATTTTAAAATTTTTGGAGCAAAAGTCTTCATGACTACTCATTCCGATCACATCGATGCTGATCACGAGTCGCAAGACAGCGGCAATGATTTAATCAATCAATTTTTTAGTTCTCAAGGTACTACAATTCCCTCAGACTACAAAAGTGGCTTTGTAGCAATTGTAGGTCGTCCGAATGTAGGTAAATCTACATTAATGAACCATATTTTGGGTCAGAAGCTTTCGATTACATCTCGTAAGCCTCAAACAACTCGACACAAGATTGTGGGTATTGATACGCGTGAGAAATCTCAGGCAGTATTTGTTGACACCCCTGGAATGCATAAGAAAGAAGTCCGTGCTATCAATAAAATGATGAATCGTGCAGCTCATTCAGCCTTGCGTGATGTAAATCTTGTACTGTTTGTTGTAGACGCTGACAAATGGACTCAAAATGATGAATTAGTCCTTGAGAAGCTCAAAAATGCCGAAATGCCTGTCATCTTGGTCATTAATAAATTGGATACATTTGAGAATAAAAATCAGGCATTACCACTAATTCAAGAACGTACTAAATTAATGAATTTTGCTGAGATTGTTCCTGTATCGGCATTGCGTGGCGCTAACCTTGATCATCTTCGTGATACAATCGAAAAGTACTTACCATTCCAGCCACCATTGTATGCACTTGATCAACTCACAGATCGTTCTGAACGCTTCTTGGCTTCTGAAATTATACGTGAAAAAATCATGCGTCAATTGGGTGAAGAGCTTCCATATGATTTAACTGTTCAAATTGAATCGTTTAAAACAGAAGAAGCGACTTTAAATGAGAAAACTGGTCGTATGAAGCCAGCTTGTACCTATATTGATGCTACGATTTTTGTTGATCGCCCTGGGCAAAAAGCCATTGTCATCGGTGAAAAAGGATCAAAGTTGAAAAAAATTGGTATGGATGCACGTGCTGATATGGAAAAAATGTTCGAAGAAAAGATCATGCTCACCCTTTGGGTTAAAGTCAAAGGTGGTTGGTCTGATGATGAGCGTGCACTAAAAAGCTTAGGATATAGTGATATCTAAGGCTTGAACGGTTATAGGAGCTTGTGATGATGAAGATGGTTGCGATGATTGTATGCGCTTTGATTTTACAAGGTTGCATTCATAAAGTTGTCACAGTTCCTGTAAAAGTTGCATATAAAACCACCAAGGGGGTCGTCAAAGGCACTGTAGCAGTTGTTGGAGCAGTTATCCCAGACGGTGATGAAGATGATGAAAAAGAACAAAAGAAAGATAAATAATAAGATTAGTCGATGCGAAATGAACTTTTGCATGGATACTTAATCCATCATCGAAAGTATCGAGAGCGGAGTCATATTGTCCATTTATTCACTGAAGAGTATGGACGAGTTGACGGCATACTAAGACAACCTCCACCACCGCAGTATCAGCCTATCGCACTTCAAGCGACAGGAAAGTCTGAATTAAAAAATTTCACAAAATTAGAAATTGTTAATCATCCCATTTTTTTTCATGGTGATGCATTCTTTTCAGGATTTTATTTAAATGAAATCTTATTGAGATTATGCCCATTAGAAGAGGCAATGCCAGATACTTTTGCACAGTACCACAAGACATTAGAAAGTTTACAAAAATTAGCCCAACATTCAAATCCTAACGAATTCTTGAAGCAAATTCTTCGTCAATTTGAATACGTACTTCTAGAAGAGCTTGGTTATGCGATTGATTACTCGATAGACGCACACCAAAATGAAATTTTAACTTCACAAAAATATCAATTTCAATTAAACGAAGGCTTCATACCAGTTCAGTATTCAAGTGCCGCTACACTGACAGGTGAGCAAATTCGCAGCATGATAAATTATGAAAATGGTACAGATTTCAACGCTGAACAGTTACAATTGTTGAATAAATTATATCGTCAAATGATTACTTCATTATTGGGTGATCGCCCACTAAAAAGTCGTCAATTGTGGATTCAAAACGCTCAATCAAAATCAAATTAGGAAAATGTTATGGCTGCATTGCTTGGTGTGAACATTGATCATGTTGCAACTCTAAGACAGGCTCGAGGCACACGCTACCCGGATCCAGTACAGGCAGCACTAATTTGTGAAGAGGCAGGGGCTGAAGGCATTACATTACATTTACGTGAGGATCGTCGTCATATTCATGATGATGATGTCCGTCGCATGCGCCCTGTACTTAAAACACGCATGAACCTTGAAATGGCAGTGACAGATGAGATGGTGGCATTTGCTAAAGAAATAAAGCCGCATCACGTGTGTTTTGTGCCTGAAAAGCGTCAAGAAGTCACGACCGAAGGTGGCTTAGATGTTGTTGGTAATTTTGAGGCTGTTAAGTCTGCTACACAGGAATTAGCAGCGATTGGATGTGATGTATCGTTATTTATCGATGCTGATATTGAACAAATTGATGCTGCAATTGCCTGTGGTGCGCCAACTATTGAGATTCATACAGGTGCTTATGCAGATGCTGAAACAGAAGAAGCACAGCAGGTAGAGTTACAACGTATTATCCGTGGAACAGAATACGCTGCTGCTAAAGGTTTGGTTGTAAATGCTGGGCATGGACTTAATCTTGACAATGTTGCTCCTATTGCAGCAATTCCTCAAATACACGAATTGAATATTGGACATGCTCTGATTGCCGATGCTGTTTTTAAAGGACTTACGCAAGCAGTTCAAGATATGAAAGCAGCAATCAAAGCTGCACGATAAGATTGATGAGTACTATGTCAAATATTGATTATGATGAATTAATGAAGCCTGTCATAGGCTTCCTTGGTTGCGAAACTCCACAAGCTTGGTTAGATGAGGCTGTAAATAATCTTGATATTTTGATGCAAGATCATGCGAACTGTGAAAAGAAAGCAGCCAGTACAGCCATGAATCTCATGTTTAGATACAGCTTTTTTGTAGATTTACAAGTTAAGCTCGCTCAATTAGTGCGTGAGGAAATGCTGCATTATGAGCAGGTTTTAGAGTTTATGAATAAGCGCGGGCAGCAATGGGTCGGTTTAAGTGCTGGGCGTTATGCGGGTGGCTTACGCAAAGAAATTCGGACGTATGAACCAGAAGCGCTAATTGATGTTTTAATTATTGGTGCGTTTGTGGAAGCACGCTCATGTGAACGTTTTTATGCATTAGCGCCCAGAGTCGATGAGGAATTAGGGCGCTATTATCGCTACTTACTAAAATCTGAATCACGCCATTACGAGGATTATTTGGCTCTAGCTCTGGATGTGGCTAAAACTGCGAAATTGAAAGATCCTGAGGAGGATATTCAAAGTCGTATAGAGCACATTCGTGAAGTTGAAAAGCAACTCATCTTAACACCTGATGAAACCTTCCGTTTTCACAGTGGAGTTCCAGCAAAAGCAGCTTAAAATATGGTTGAGAAAATCCTCCCAAGTGGAGGATTTTTTTGTCATAAAAAAAGCCCAAGTCTTAAATGCTTGGGCTTTTTTGTATTTGGCTCTCCAACCTGGGCTCGAACCAGGGACCTGCGGATTAACAGTCCGTCGCTCTACCGACTGAGCTATTGGAGAATCTGAATGCGATTATAAGGGGATTTAAGATTGGGTCAAGTGTAAATTGCCATACAATTGTCACTTTTGAGCCGCATGTTGTTTATTTGCTCAAATAAAATGTTTTTTTTAAATTTACTTGCCAATTTAGAATGAGCTTGTTAGATTTATTTAACAACAGAGCGCTTGAAACAGAGTTTTAAGCAGTGTGGATTTATACCAACTTGCCAGCACTAAATGGCTAAAATAGGAGAAAGCGAATGAATACGCTTACCATTTCTCAGATCTTTTCCAATCTTGAATTCTATAAACAAAATTACCTGTCTATCTTGAATTCGCCTAGTTCTTATTTTATTGAAGTAGAGGGCGCGGTAATTGATGTATTTCCTTTTAAAAAACATCATCTGGTTTTGGGTGAGCTATTACAGCTGTGGTTTTCTGAAAAATGGTCTGTTGATTACGATCAATCATGCACGCTTGAACAATATTTGGCAGCAAATGACTTAACACCTAACGTAAATAAACTCTATATCTACTCCATAAAAGGGAATGCCATTCTTGGCACGAATAAATCGTTTGCTTGGGTAAATGAGTCGAATGCGGTGAGCGAGATTTTATTAAAGTCACCACTTAAATATTATGTTGAATGCCTAAGTTGTTCTCGTCCTTCAAAGCATTTGTTTAATAAACAGCTTGCAGTTTAGGCAAATTTTCACAAGTCAAATCTGAAATTGTTGAATGAATTGATTTTTTTTAAATATAGTCCAAGTTAGCCTGTGTCATTTTATCTTCTTTAGTAGGGTGAATTGGTGTTTCTAGAAGTTTTTTTTATTAATTAAATCCTATATTGTGGTTGCTTAGATCGGTTTTATCTTCTATATGATGGTGCAAAGCATATCTATAAATGGGATTTTTCAGTGATAAATATGATCTTTCAGATTGAGCTATCGATACTATGAATAGTGTTTAAATTTCAATATTTTCAATATTCTATTTGGATCACTGATGGATCATGTTTGGATAGCTTTAAAAAAACCTCCGACGTTTATCCAATCCTAAAAGCACACTTTGTTCGATTCAGTGAACGAGCGTATTAACCAAAAGGTTTTATGTTGCGTATTGGGTTAAGTAGGTGCATGAAGGGTTTAGATTTAAAAAAAAAACCCGCGAAAATCGCGGGTTTTTGATCTGATTAATTTATCAGATTATTTTTCAGCTGCGATAGAAGCAATTGCTGCATCTACGCCTTCGATTGAGTCAGCTGCTTTTTTGATACGTGCAAGCGCATCAACCAATACTTCATCTGCTGTTGCATATGAAATACGCATATAACCGCCTAAACCGAATGCATCACCAGGAACAACCGCAACACCAGTTTCTTCCAATAACCATGCAGAGAATTCTGTGCAAGATTTTAAACCTTTTGCACGGATCAATGGACGAATGTTTGCATAAGCATAGAATGCACCGTCAGCAGGTAAGCATGTAATGCCTTTGATATCATTCAAGCCATTAACAACCAAATCATGACGGCGTTTGAAAGCTTCAATCATTGGTTTAAGTACATCTTGAGGACCATTCAATGCAGCTTCTGCCGCAACTTGCGAAATTGAAGTTGGGTTAGAAGTAGATTGTGATTGAATTTTCTTCATTGCGCCGATTAATTTAGCAGGACCTGCTGCATAGCCGATACGCCAACCTGTCATTGCATATGCTTTAGATACACCGTTGAGAACGATTACGCGATCGTAAAGATCTGGTGCAACTGTAGCAATGTTATAAAACTCGTCGTCCCAACGAATTGGTTCGTACATATCATCAGAAGCAACATATACTTCAGGATATTTACGAAGAACTTCAGCTAATGCTTCTAATTCTTCTTTGGTATAAATCATACCTGTTGGGTTAGAAGGGCTGTTTAAAACAACTAGGCGAGTTTTATCAGTAATTGCAGCTTCTAATTGAGCTGGTGTGATTTTGAAACGTTGTTCTTCACCACATTTAACAATAACTGGCACACCTTCTGCGATGATCACCATATCTGGATAGCTTACCCAGAATGGAGCAGGGATGATTACTTCATCGCCTTTATTTAACAATGCAAGCGCAAGGTTAAAGAATGATTGCTTACCGCCACAAGAAACGAGAATCTGGTTAGCAGCATAATCAAGGTTATTATCACGTTTTAATTTAGCGATAATTGCTTTTTTAAGACCTGGCGTACCGTCAACTGCGGTGTATTTAGTGAAACCGTTGTTAATCGCTGCAATTGCTGCATCTTTGATGTGTTGTGGTGTATCGAAATCCGGTTCACCTGCACCTAAGCCAATAACGTTTTTACCAGCAGCTTTAAGTTCTGCAGCTTTATTGGTCACAGCAAGCGTTGGGGACGGTTTGATGGCATTGACACGATCAGAGAGACGTACGTCCACGGCAGTATTCCTTCTTATAGGGATTAAAAAATAAAAAGCACACTATCTTAGCTTAAATTGAATGTTTTAGTCGTCCAATATCTAGGCAAATTAGCAAAAAATCACGAAATTCACCGAATTTTAATGCAATGATACATATCCACATTAAACAACGTGGGTCGCATAAAAAAACAAATTTCCGTACAATAGCGTTAGATTGAAATGAGTAGTCTCAAATGAGTTCGGAAAATTCTCCCAAAAAGAAGCCTGTAGTGAATCTTCCATTTCCTATCAAGCAAGTGAATGACGCAAAGCAAGCTGATGAAGAAATCGAAGTTCTACGTCCAAAGCCTCAGCGCTATGCTGATCGCACATGGATGCCGCCACGTGGTACACGTCGCTCGATGGGTAAAAGATAAAAAATAGGTGCTTTAAGCACCTATTTTTTTGCAGGGAAGAATTACACGTAACTTAAGTTTTGATCTAGAGTCAGTAAGTTGAATGTAGAACCGTCTTTAAATACGATTGATTCAACTTGATGTGCTTCACCTTTAGCCCAATCTTTAATAGTGATTTGATCAGCAGAATCTTTAAGTTTGATGATACGATCATTCCCAGAGTCTTGAACGAGTAAATCATCAATTGAGATACCAGCACCAAATTGAATGGTATCTTGACCACCTTTTTCATAGATTGTATCTACTCCAAAGCCTTGATCAAAATAGTATGTCTCGTTACCAAGATCGCCATACAATTTGTCGTTACCAATACCACCATTTAAGATGTTAATTAGACCCCCGTTTGCGATTAAGGTGTCATCTCCAGCGAGGCCTTTTAATTCGTTATTTACGAATTTGCTACCTGTGATAATGTTGTCAGATTGGTTACCCGTACCACTTTGTTGAATTTCTGATCCAGCAATCAAAAGTTCTTTGATTGGATTGATCAGCGTAAGGTTTTCAATATTTTCGGTTAATTGATACTGATCTGCAGAACTAATGACAGTGTCTGTACCTTCATAGTTGTGTTCAAGTACGAAGTCATATTTTGATTGTACATAATAGGTATCGTCACCACGACCACCTACGAGGACATTGATGCCTTCACCACCTTTTAGAATGTCATTGCCCCAACCACCAAAGAGCAAGTCATCACCTTTACCACCTACAAGCGTATCGTTGCCGACACCGCCTTTAATGATGTCATTACCATCTTTACCGTTTAAGGTACGTCCGAAAACTGAGTAAGTGGTAATAATGTTGGTGTTAGGGTTAAATAAGTTTGTCGCTACTGCTACAGAACCAGCTAAATCACCTGCATATGCGTAAGCAAGTTGAGTCAATGTATTTACAAGTTGATCACGTGAAGAGAAGCCATCATCAAATATTTCACCTTTGATGAATTGTCCAACGAAGTTTAAGCCCTCAGTCACGATTTGATTCACAACATCAAAGATACTCGCACCAGCTTTTAAGTTCGCTTTAACCACATCACCTAATAGCTCTAAATACCAAGTAAACGGACGGCTATCACCACCGTTCAATTGTGAAGTATCCACACCTAAATAGTGATCAAGAATACTTAATGGTGTGATACCTGTCCAATCACCTAGCTCGCCACCCAAGTTTTCAAGAGCTTGAGTTGCATCCATAAGTACCAATCCAAACTTACCATCAGAGCTTGGTAAATATCCTGCTGGAACAACAGTCTCGCCATCAGCACTTTTAACGCCATTCAAGAAATTGTCAGCTAAAGTTTTGATCAATACATTTGATGCTTGCCAGAATTGTTCATCCGTAATATAGATGCCTTTATCTGCAAGTGATTTACCTGTTCCTAAGCGAACATATTGATAAAGGAAGCTCTGAGGATCAGCTATTGCAACAGCTTCAGCAACTTTTAACCAGTTTTTAGTACCCTGATCAACTGCGTCATTTGATGCTAAATCTTCTTTGATCACGGTATAAATAGGGCGCCAGAAATTTTTACCTTGTAAAGAACCAGATGAGATAAACTTGTTATATAGTTCTTGAACTTGTTTAAATGCAGATTCACTTACGCGGTAACTGAATTGATTGTCAATTTTGTAGAATTTAGGACGACCGTCATCTGATGGATTAGATTGATCTGGTTGTTTTGGTTGCCCCCATTCTCGATCAAAATGTGAGTCTGAAGGTGGAAGAGTGGCACCAATATCCTTACCAATATTTACGATAATGTCTGAAATTTGATCAATGATTGCATCACCGGTTTTATGAATTTCTTCGAAACCAGGAATGAATTTATCACCAACTTTAACCAATGGCGCAACGCTATCTAATAAATCATTCACGATGCCATCTTTGCCGATAATCAAATTACCAACCAGCTCACTTGGAATTTTTAAAATTGAATCAAGGCTAAGTTCGCCATCTTTCCATTCATTTTTGTGGTGTGTATCTTTTGCTTCTACATTTGAGCCGAGGGCTTCACCAGCACCACTGAGTAAATTCGATGCTGCATCGATAATACGGTCACCTAACTCATGAACAACTTCAAATGGTTTACCAAGTAGAGCATTACCTGCTAGGCCAATAGGAGAAGCCACATCTAAAACTGTATTGACTAAATTTGCTGTTGTGACTAAACCATTACCTAGTAACTGAGCTGGAATAGAAAGTACTGAGCTAAATTTGAAATCAGGAACATAATCGAAAATAGGTTCAAGTGCATTTTCAACTTGATTTGCAACTGTATTCACAATTGATTTTAGGTTTTCAGTAGCTGATGGAAGCTCTTGAGACCATTCATTGTCATAATGCGTATCTTTAGGTTCAATAGTCCCGCCAATCGCTGAGCCAATGTCATGAGCCACATCAGAGACAGCATCAATAATCGTATCACCTGCTTTATGAACAACATCAAAACCAGGTATAAGCGCATTTCCTGCAATAGCAATTGGTGCAGCAGCATCAAGAATATCATTGGCAATATTGGTTGCACCAATAATGGTGTTTCCAATTAAATCCCCAGGAAGGCTTAAAATATTATCTAAGCTGAGTTCTTTGTCTTCCCACTCATTTTTATGATGAGTGTCATTCGGTTCGATGGTTGCACCAAGTGCTTTACCCACTGAATTCACTGCATCTGAAGCTGCATCAATAATTTTATCACCAAGTTCGTGCACTGATTCGAAGGGTTTGCCAAGTAAAGCATTACCTGCTAAACCAATAGGAGAAACTACATCAAGAACAGTATTCACAGCATTGGTGGCAGCGATTAGACCATTACCAACGAGTTGAGCTGGAATTGAGAGAACTGAACTTAATTTAAAGTTAGGTAAGTAATCGAATGATTTATAATTGAACAAAGCCATTGTTATAGTCTCTTATAAAAATAAAGTGTTTTTAATCATTGTTCGTGATTAAAGTGTGATGAGAATCACATTTTATTAATTTAAAATCAATTGCTTTTGTTAGACAAGATCATGAATTTTTTGTCATAATTTAATGAAAAATATAGTAAAGCTTATATGAGAACTGAATAAGATTGATTTTTTCAAAAAAAAACACCAGTGCAATGACTAGTGTTTCAAGAGCAAATAAAATGTATGATCTAAAAATATAAATATTATAAACTATTGATTTTTATTGGATAAATATTTGTAGTATTGTCTCTTATGATCATACATGGATTGATCTGCACGCTTTAACATATCCTCAATTGTTTCATTCTCAAGGCTTGTAGCAAATCCCATTGATGCACTGATGATATGGTTAGAATAATATTGATTATCGATATTCAATAATTCTTGAATGGTCAAAATCGTCGACTGAACGGTAGTTTCATTTGCACCTTGCATCAAGATAACAAATTCATCACCTCCAATTCGAGAGGCTGTATAACTGGTATTGTGAATCGTTCTACTTAAGATATTACCCATTCTGCGTAAAATCTCATCACCTGCATCATGACCAAAGTGATCATTAATCGGTTTAAGGCCATTCATATCAAGAAAAATTGCAGAAACTGGGCGAATAAGTGCGCGTTCTAATCGATGGATTTCTTCAGTGTAGAACGAGCGATTTTTGAGTTTGGTTAAAACGTCGTGTTTACCTAAATATTCTAAATAGCTCTCAGCTTTTTTTCGCGCTGTAATGTCCGTTAGGGCAAGTTGTACAAGTCCCCAATCTTCTTCATAACCTGGAAACACAGTGAATTGAAGTAAAACATAACGAATTGAACCATCCAAAGCGTAGTTGATTGCTTCACGACTATGATGAATTTTCCCATTCCATAGTTCGATTAATTGTTCCTTAAAAGTTTGATGCATTTCTTTTGAGAAAACCTTTTTTAGATTTTGAAATAAATCAGATTTCGTCGATGCCTTGAATAAATCCAATGTTGCTTGATTGACATCTAGTAATACAATGTCTTCAATGCAGTGTTGTACGAAATCTTGATGCACATCTAAAAAAGTTCTGAAATCATCAATACCAATTGATTTAAGATGATCGAGTCTTAATTTAATGCGACTAAAGTCTTCAACCCATAATGATGTGGGTGAATAACTAAATCTTGCTTCAGCTAATCGACGATTTTTTTCTTCTAAACGCCGAGCTTGCATATAACCACTAATATCCTCTGTAGTAAGCAAAATACGGTCTAAACTTTGTTCTGAACCAGGTAAAACGACAGCTCGCAGTTTTATGTCTAAGGGTTGACCACTCAAGGTGAAATTAGTGGTTGTACTTGTAAACTCTAATTCACCCTTCCAAAGTGCAACTAATTCCGCTACATGTGCATCAAACATTTGATGTTGGAAAATGGTGCTTAAATTTTGGGTGAGATGTTTAAGGCTTTGTGCTTCAAAAAGATCGAGTGTTTTTTGATTTACTTTAACAATCTTAATTTGATGTGCGCATAAAGTCACAAGATCTGGATTTTGCTGCAGATGTAAAGCTAAATCAGTAACCCCATCACTACGCCATTGGTTAAAGATGGCTTGAATGGCACTAAAATCTTCCAACCACATTGGGATAGGAGATAAATCAAAAATTGATGAATCAAGTATCTCCATAACTATCCTTGAACTTTTCTTTTAAAACAATAAATTGTGGATAATATAGCACTGAATTATTTTGATATAAAATTCAAATTTTTTATTATTTACGTGATTTAAGACACTTTTTTAAGCTAAGCTAACGTTGAGCTAAATCCTAAGCTCAATTCGTTAGATTTTTATTTTGATAAAAATGATGCTTGTTAATATACATGCATTTATCTGCACGGCGTAACATATCTTCTAAGGTTTCGCCTTTAAGTCTTGTGGCATGTCCGAGTGAAACGCTGATAGAAAGATGAGGGTGATCTAGATTATGTTGATGTATTTGAGTTTCAAGATCATGAACAAGGATTTTAACTTGCTCAACATCGGCATGAGGCATCAATAATACAAATTCATCGCCACCTATTCTAGAAATTGAAAAATCTTTTTTGTGAGTGACAAATTGAAGAATTTCGGCAAAGTTTTTTAGATACTGATCACCGACATCATGTCCGAACTGATCATTGATGATTTTTAAACCGTTCATGTCAATGTAAATACAAGACACTGGATAGAGATCAAGTTGCTCAATCCGTTCAATTTCTTCATTAAAATAAGTTCTGTTATGTAAATCAGTTAAAATGTCATGTTGACCCAAATAATGTAAGTGATTTTCTAATTTTTTTCGCTCAGTGATATCTGTAAGGGCGACTTGTATCACCGCCCAATCATCTAAATTATGTGGAAAAATATTTAATTGTTCTAAAACGAAGATTTGTTCTCCATTCGCGTTGTAGAAACTACTTTCTCGCTGTTGATATTCTTCATGATTCCACAATTGTAGTAACTGGCTTTTAAAATTTTCCAAACGTTTAATATCAAATAAATCATGAGAATGATGTAAAAATTGAGATTTATCTTTCACAGCAAAAAGTTTGAGCGCCGCTTCATTGACATCAATGAAATTTATTTGCTCAAAGCATTCCACAACAAATTCTGGATGTTGATGAATGTGTTGGTCTAAATTCTCAATGTTTTGCAAACGGAGCAGCTCAAATCTTTTTTTAATTTGGCTAAAATCCATGATCCATAGTGCTGTTGGATTATAAGTAAATAAAGATTCGGCAAAATGACGTGCTTTTTGATATTGGGAAATATCTTCGGTGGTCATGAGTAGGCATTTCCAATTATCCTCATAACCTTTTAATTTCATACCGCGTAATTGAACATCTAAACGCTTTCCATTGGTCGTATAATTGATCACTGGAATATGATGTTCAGTATTCTTCCAAAGTGATACAAAAAATTGGATTTGGAAAGTGCTGACTTCAGGATGAAGGAACTTCTGAAAACTTTCTAAAATTTCTTCTAAGTTCTTTGCTTCATACAGTTTAAGCGTACTTTGGTTAACACGTAATGTATGAATCGTACTCAAGCAAAGGTGGAGACGACTGTGATCCTCCATCAAATATGCTTCAATATCTTCAATACCTTCAGCAGTCCATTGTTCAAAAATTTGTTTAACACCGCTGAAGTCTTGTAGCCACATCGCAATTGGAGATAAATCAAAGATGGTCAGATCTAAATGATCCATAGATGCGAGCCTTGGTGTTTAAAATTCATTCATTTATACAATATAAGTGAATGAATCTTATAAAATCAACATCTTATTAAACTGATTTTTTTGCTCGATGCTCAGGTTTTGGCGCAGAAATTGACTTAAGCCCTTGCCAAACATCAACAAAATCTTGTTCATTAATTTGGTAGAGTTCAAGTAAAGCCAATACCACACCACCCATCATGAATGCACGATCGGACTTCGGTTCATATTGGAAGGTTTGATCTTTTAGATGATAGAGGATATCTTCGATTTCAAATATGCGTTCACGTCCATTACTATCCACGGGGAACATCGGCGTTTCAATCAAAATATTGGCTAGTTTCTTTTCAGATTCATTTAAATTAAGTTGCTCAAATGCCGTTTCTAAAGAATCCGCGAACAGTAGTTCGGAAGAAAAAATGGCATGTAATAAAGGTTGGTTTAATTTAGGAAAGGTTCGTTCAACGAAAGGTTTAAACGAAATCGGGAAAATCACATTTTTTGATATACCTTTGAACATGGGGGCTATTTCAGCAACTTTGTAACCTGCTACACCACAACCAACGGCTGTAATAAAATACTTAATCTTGGGGTGGTTTTTTGTATAGATCTTAAAATCATTGATGTAGTGTTCAATCTGGGATAGAGGCATTTGTTGCAAATGCTCATTCATGGTGGGTATTGCATAGCTCTGTCCAGCCCATCCGCGGCCAGCACCTTTAATCGCACCGAAATGTTGAAGTGCAATTTTTGCAGCACCACCTGCATGAGTGCCTGCTAAATTACTACCAAATACAAATACTGTATCTTCATTTAAACTGTTGATAATCGTTTCATCGTGATATTGGTAAGTCATAGTTTTTTACATCAACATGCAATTTAAGTTCATGGTGCAATTGATTGCTGTAAGGGTCAAGTAAAATTGATTGAATTTATGGTTTTCACCCTCATCATCAGATGAGTAAATCATAAAGATTTGAGCAAGCAAGCCATGCATTACCAGTGTTATTGCATATTTTCTTCATCTGTATAGCGAGAATTATCGAGTGAGTGACAGTCGTCCATTTGAATTAGTAACTAATTACGAGCCTGCAGGAGATCAACCTCAAGCGATTGAGAAACTTGTTAAAGGAGTACATCAAGGTTTTAAGGATCAATTGCTATTAGGGGTAACAGGCTCTGGTAAGACCTATACGATGGCGAATGTGATTATGCAATTACAACGTCCTACTATTGTAATGGCACACAATAAAACCCTTGCGGCTCAACTCTATGGAGAATTTAAAGCTTTTTTTCCACATAATGCTGTTGAGTATTTTGTAAGTTATTACGATTACTATCAGCCAGAAGCATACGTACCGTCATCTGATACTTTTATTGAAAAGGATTCTGCTATTAATGATCACATCGATCAGATGCGGTTGTCCGCAACGCGTGCTTTGCTTGAGCGTAAGGATGCTATTATCGTTGCTTCGGTGTCCGCCATTTATGGTTTAGGTGATCCTAACGCATATATGAATATGCTCTTACATATTGTGACAGGTGATCGAGTCAGCCGTGATGAGTTGATTCGTCGATTGGTAGAAATGCAATATACGCGTAATGAACTCGAATTTTTACGAGGTACTTATCGAATTCGTGGAGAAATTCTTGATATTTTCCCCGCAGAGTCAGAACAAAATGCAGTGCGGATTGAGCTATTTGATGATGAAGTGGATTCGATCCGCTGGTTTGATCCTTTGACTGGAAAAATGATTCGTAAAGTCCCACGAATCACGATTTATCCTAAAAGTCACTATGTGACGCCTAAAGATAACTTGCAGCGTGCGATCGAAACGATTCGTGAAGAACTCAAAGAGCGCTTGGCATATTTCAGAGCCGAAGATAAATTACTTGAAGCTCAACGTATTGAACAGCGTACTCGATATGACCTTGAGATGATGCAACAGCTTGGTTATACCAATGGTATTGAGAATTACTCGAGACATTTATCAGGGCGACCAGCTGGAGAGGCTCCACCAACGCTTTTCGACTACTTACCTGAGGATGCATTACTTATTATTGATGAATCACATGTTACGGTTCCTCAAATTGGTGCGATGTATAAAGGCGATCGATCACGTAAAGAAAACCTAGTGAATTATGGTTTCCGCTTGCCAAGTGCATTGGATAATCGACCAATGAAGTTTGAAGAGTGGGAACGTATTATTCCTACTACAATTTATGTCAGTGCGACGCCTGCAAATTATGAATTAGAAAAATCAGAACAAATTGCTGAGCAGGTGGTGCGTCCAACAGGATTGATTGATCCTGTCATTGAAATTCGACCAGTATTGACTCAGGTGGATGATGTCCTTTCGGAGATTAATCAACGTAAAGATAAAAATGAACGCGTCTTGGTCACAACGTTAACCAAACGAATGGCTGAAGATTTGACTTCATATTTAAAAGAGTATGGGATCAAAGTGGCTTATTTGCACTCTGATATCGATACTGTTGAACGTGTGAAGATCATTCATGAATTACGAACAGGTGTCTACGATGCATTGATTGGAATTAACTTACTCCGTGAAGGTTTAGACATGCCTGAGGTATCTTTAGTTGCAATTTTAGATGCCGATAAAGAAGGCTTTTTACGCTCTGAACGTTCACTTATCCAAACCATTGGTCGTGCTGCTCGAAATGTTGAGGGAAAGGCTATTTTATATGCGGATCGTATTACGGATTCAATGCAAAAAGCGATTGATGAAACGGAGCGTCGCCGTACCAAACAAATTAATTTTAACTTAGAACATGGCATCACTCCGCGTTCGGCAGTCCGCCAAGTCATCAAAGAAATTGATACTGGTGAAGTGTATGATGATGAGTCAATTGATGAGAATGTATCAGGACAAGAACGTGCATTAAGTGCGGATGAGCGCCATATAGTTTCCGATCCAAAACTATTGGCAAAACATTTGGCTAAATTGGAGAAGGAAATGCTCAAAGCTTCGAAAGAGCTTCAGTTTGAGCAAGCAGCGCGTTTCCGTGATGAAATCGTGCGTTTAAAAGCACAGTTAATTCAGTGATTTAATTTACAGAAAACACTGTAAAATCATCACATAACGTAACATTAAGCCGAAAAATAACCATTATTGTAGAAGAGTAAATGAATACTCACAAACAAATTCAATAAATAGGGGTTATTTAGATGATCAAGAGTCTCCCATCTGCTGGTTTCAATGTTAGCAAGATTGTATTGGGTGGTGCGTTATTGGTTGGTTTAGGGGCAGCAACGATGGTTTATGCTCAGGACAAGCCACTCAACACTGTTGAGAAAGTTGAACTCGATAAATACTTAGGTGTTTGGTATGAAGTAGCACGTAAGCCACTTTATTTCCAAAACAAGTGTGATCGTGATGTGACTGCGACATATACATTAAATGAAAATGGTAATGTCAATGTTGATAACCGTTGTTTTACTGCTGACGGTAAAGTTACTCAGTCAGTGGGTGAGGCATTTGTACAAAATCAGACATTTAATACAAAATTGAAAGTTAGTTTCTTGCCGAGTGCTATTCGATGGTTACCAGTTGGTCGTGGCGATTATTGGGTGCTGAAACTGGATGAGAATTATCAAACTGTACTTGTGGGTGAGCCTAAACGTAAGTACATGTGGGTGCTTTCTCGCACGCATAATCCTGATCAAGCAGTAGTGAATGAGTATCTTGATTATGCTAAATCTGTTGGTTATGACTTAAGTGATGTGATACGCACAAAGCAAACGGGTCAAGCACCTGGTTCAACAAAATAATGTTGAAAATGATGAGAACCACGCTAAGGCGTGGTTTTTTTATGCATCAACATCTATTGCTACGAATTATAGCTATAATATCGTTTGGTAAAATTTAGGTTCAGATATGTTAAAAGGTATAGCATTGTCAGTTATGGCATCAGTGACATTTGGGGTGCTATATTTTTATACGTATTTTCTTAGACCACTAGACAGCGAGCAGACCTTTGCTTGGCGAATGTTAGCAACATTACCTTTTTTAACGCTGTTTATGTGGTGGTCGGGTGATCTAAAATATGTTCGAGAAATTTATAATAAAATTTGCAAACAACCATCTATTTTAATTTGGCTCTTGATCAGTTCGTTTTTGTGTACAACTCAACTCTGGTTATTTTTGTGGGGACCAATCAATGGCCGGGGGCTTGAGGTTTCTTTAGGATATTTTTTGTTGCCTCTGGTGATGGTTCTCTTTGGTTGCGTTCTTTACAAAGAAAAGCTCTCAAAGTGGCAAATTGCAGCAGTGTTTTTTGCAATTCTTGGTGTCAGCCATGAAATCTGGCGCATTGGTACGGTGGCATGGGAAACCATGTATGTTGCTGTGGCTTATCCAATCTACTTTTTTTTAAGAAGAAAATTTGGAACAGATCATTTAGGTGGATTCTTGTGGGATTTATTGCTGGTGATTCCAGTTGCTGTTTTTCTAGCATTTTTTTATTCAAACACATTGCCTCAGATTATTGAGTTTAAATATCTCATTTTAGCCGTACTAGGTTTAGGTTGCTTAAGTGCCTTAGGGCTTGGAAGTTACATCTTGGCGAGCAGATATCTTCCATTTGTGATTTTTGGGTTATTGAGTTATTTAGAGCCGATTTTGTTGGCAGGAGCATCAATGGCAATGGGTGAACGCGTGGAAGCAGGAGAATGGTTGACTTATATTCCAATTTGGTTTGCTGTATTGCTCCTTATTTTGGAGGGTGCAATTTATCTCTATCGTCAAAGAAGAACTGAAAAGTTACTTCAATATCAACATAAGAAACTACAATCGCGTCTAGCCCAAAATGATGAGCACTAAGTTTCATATCATTACATAAGGATGAGTTGTACATAAGAGTTTTTGACTGAATGATAAGAATAATTACTTATTCTTTAAAAATATTTGTGACACAATTAACTAAAATACAAAAATGTGATAAATTTATTAAATCAATAATAATTCTAATTTAACAATCATGATTCAGTACCAAACAAGAGCAGCATTATTACAGATGGAGCCTAGTCTGGATTTAAACTGGCAAAGACTCTTAGAGCGTATATTTCAACATTCTGATAGTGATGTTCGCGAAGAAATTGATCGTCAAATTCTAAAACCTAAAGATATATTTTGGAATCGTGTGAATAACACGTTCGAATATAAAGTCACGACGTCGCTGGGAATTTTAAAGCACAGTTTTTCTAGTGAAAGAATGCGCTCCATTGCAGCAAAGTTATGTCAATCTATCCAATGGTTGAAGGAGATGACGGATTGCGTACAAGTGGCGGACTATTTGGAAAATGCGCTGTATCAAATTGACCAGATTGCTGTTGAGGACAATTTAAAATTACAACGCGAAAAAATGTTAATGCGTCGGGTTTTTTTGCAAGATGTTGCTAAGTTAATTCGTGAATTAAATCTTGAAACACCAGTTGGAGCTCGTCAGTTAACTTCAGCTCAGATTAAGAGCTTTATGATAGAAGTATTTATTAAGCAACAATTATTGGGGTATTGGTTTAAACCCCTTCTACCTAGAAGCTCATCGATCATGGAGCATCCTTTTTTTGCACAATGGTTGCTGAAAGAACAGTCCATTCGACACTTTGATATTGTTAAAACCTCTGAATTTCTATTCGTCATCGCACCAACCAGTCAGTTTGAACAAAATCCATTTTCGATCCGTCGTTTTTTATTTGAAGATCGAATGGAATACAACCAGCAAATTTATCTCAATGGGTTGGTTTTGGATATGCGCCGTTACAATGAAGAGGGGTATATCAAACAGTTTATGGAACACGTGCAGATGATGGTTACTATTCAGCATCAAGTGCATAAAGATGTCATTCAAATTGTGCAAGAATTTGAAGATGTTGCTGAACAGAAGATATTACCGCTTTTGACACAAAATTTAGGGATGGCTGGAAGTAATAGTGATTTCGTAGCCAAACAGCATTTACGGAAGATTGAGCAAGCATTGACTGTCGAATTGCTACAACCTCTCGTGGTGGCTTTAGAACAGCATTTATCACATATTGAAGAATATGAGCATCTGTTTAAAAGTGTGCATCGCATATTTTCAGATATTCTGGCGAATTATAAAGATTTTAAACAACAGCCTTCATTATTTTTTAATTCCTCAGTCCAATTGTTTGAATACAAGTTGTTAGCCTATTTAAAACTACTTGAAAAGCGTAAAGATGAAATATTTGTACCATTGAATATGTATGAGCGTGGAGTCATGCATGAGCGCTCCAAGAAACCGTTAAATGCATTACAAGAAGATTTAAGCCAACATATTCAAGATTACCGAGAAATGCTGTCTCATACGATGCGTTTGAAACGAGATTATGCTGAAGTTCAAGGCTCATTTTTAAAAAGAATGGTGGCTGGAGAAAAGTTAGAAAAAGAACTTCAACAAACTTCATTGGCCATGGTGAAAATCAAGAAGCAGGCTTATCTAGATATTTTAAGTGTGCCTAAAAACTATCGAAAATATAGTGTATTTATTGAATTTGAAAGTTTTTCAGCTACAAGTGAGTTTGAACGACATTATGCATTCCCTTCGGGGCAAAATGGTTTAACTAAGCTTCCAGTATTGGTCAAACTCCCAGAAAACTTAGAAGATTTTAATTTAGAAGATTTAAATATGATGTTGAGTCAGGATATTTCGGCTTCACCAGTATTTAGTTGAACAGGATGTAACTCAGTGACGAAATTGGATTTGTAGGCTTAATGATCAGTATTTGATATCTAAATGAAATCATTTACCCAAAAAATTATATTGTAATTCAATTGCTAAAATATATTTTTTACAAAGAGACAATTGCTTTAGTAAAAAATAAAACGAGTTTTCATTTCAACTCTGAGTTAATTCCTTTACAATTATGGGGTTTTGAAATTTATGCTTAGATTTACAATTAATTAGAGGACGTATCTGTGAGCAAAGACACTATCGTTGCCCTACATGCAGAGCACCAAGGTCGCTGGAAAAACCGTGAAGAACTCGCGGAACGTATGATTGCCCTTGTTGGTCAGTTATACCGTGAAAAAAACATCGTAGCTACAGTATACGGTCGCTCTTTAATTAACCGCTCGGTTATCCAAATTCTTAAAGCTCACCGTCGTACACGTGTTTTAGACGTTGAACTTTCTGCTGTAGATACTTTCCCAATCCTTGAAGCATTGGTTAAAGTACAAAATATCGGCACAGCTGAAATCGATTTAGGCAAACTTGCTGTAGAATTTAAAGCAAAAGGTGGCGATGTAGATGCATTCGTTGCTGACGCTGTTAAATCACTACAAGGAAATGCTGCATCTGTTGAGCATAAAGATGTTGTGCTTTATGGTTTTGGGCGTATTGGTCGTATCCTTGCACGTCTTATGATTGGTCAGTCTGGTCTTGGTCGTGGTCTAAACCTTAAAGCGATTGTTGTTCGTAAATCATCTGATGGTGATTTAGAGAAACGCGCTTCTTTACTTCGTCGTGACTCTATTCATGGTCCATTTGCAGGTACGATTTCTGTAGATGAAGAGAACGAAGCAATTATTGCGAATGGTCAATTCATCAAAGTGATCTATGCATCTAATCCATCAGAAGTGGATTACACTGCATATGGTATTGAAAATGCATTGGTGATTGATAACACTGGTAAATGGCGTGACGCTGAAGGTCTTGCTCAGCACCTTAAATGCCCAGGCACTGCACGTGTAATTTTAACTGCACCTGGTAAAGGTGATATGAAGAACGTTGTGTTTGGTGTTAACCAAGCTGACATTCTTGATGAAGATACAATCATCTCTGCTGCAAGCTGTACTACAAACGCGATTACACCGACGTTGAAAGTACTTCATGACAAATATACAGTGATTAATGGTCACGTTGAAACAGTTCACTCATTCACGAACGACCAAAACTTGATCGACAACTACCATAAAGCTGACCGTCGTGGCCGTGCTGCAACGTTGAACATGGTGATCACTGAAACGGGTGCTGCTAAAGCAGTTGCTAAAGCACTTCCAGCGCTTAAAGGCAAATTAACTGGTAACTCTGTACGTGTTCCAACACCTAACGTGTCTTTAGCAATCCTTAATCTGACTTTAGATAAAGAAGTTGATCGTGATGAAGTGAACGAATATATTCGTCAAATTTCTATCAACTCTAATCTACAAGGTCAAATTGGTTATACAAACTCTACTGAAGTTGTATCATCTGACTTTATCGGTTCACGCACTGCAGGTGTTTTTGATGCGCAAGCAACAATTACGTCTGGTAACCGTTTAACAGCATATGTATGGTACGACAACGAAGTAGGTTATAGCTGCCAAGTTCTGCGTATCGCTGAACAAATGGGCGGCGTAAGCTATCCAAAAGTTCCTGCTGAAACAAATGCATAATTTGTAAGGCATAAAAAGAGCCTCTTTCGAGGCTCTTTTTTATTTGCCTAAATTTACGTAATTAAGACTTTAGAGCAATATGGTTTCTTCAAAATAAGTGGTTTAATATTGAAAAATTGCGTATTTGTTCACATAAAATATGGATTGTGAGCAGGTGATTAAAAAAATAAGTGTTAAAGGATTATATTTTTGCGCATCAAATATCTTGTCATTGGCTTCGTGCTGATTGCTTTGGCTGCCGCGAGTGGTATAGCAATTGCCTTATGGGTTTTTCAACATTTTAAAATTTACATTCCACTTGAAGATCAAGCCGTGAATATTGATCTTCAGGAGCCATTGCAAGCGAAAGTTCACATCCATGATGCTTTGGATGTGAATGTGACAGGTCGCGTGAAAACGACCATTCCTATACGTGAAAATCTTTCTATTCCTGTACAACAAACATTGAATCCTATGGTTCATTTCGACAATCAAGTACCAATTAAAACGGTTATTCCAGTCCGTGAAAATTTGATTGTGGATCAAAATTTAGCAGTAGATACTAAAGTTAAGGTTCGCATTTTGGGCAAAGATATTACACTGCCATTGAAAGGGACGATTCCAATTAAACTTGATGTACCTGTTGAAATGGATGTTCCCTTAGATCAAATGGTTCACTTGAAATTTCAAGCACCTGTTCAAGCGGATTTAAAAGAGAATCTACGCATCTCATTAAAAAAGGATTTAGATGTGGATATACCAGTAGAAGGTCATTTGAATGCACCAATTAAAACTGCGTTAGAGGCTTCAGTCAACGTACAAAATACTTTGCCAATTAAAATACAAAAAGGTGAGTTGGTTATCCCACTCAATACCTTAACATTACAAAAAAATCAAAAAGTGGAAGCAGCATCACCCATTAAAGTTCAGAAGGATGATCAATCTGCTGAATCGGTGAAAGCCCAGTGAGCTCGAGAAGCATGAGTGCTAAAAAAATCGTGGGATATGGTTCGCTCTTATTTATTATCGTGGCAAGCATTGTCGCCGTAGGTTTTTGGCTATATCTCAATATTCAAGCATCCATTCAAGTCACTGCGAAGAATGCAAGTGTACAATTATCAGAATCATTGCCGACAAAAATTGATGTTGGGAATTATCTTGAGGTACAAGCGATTGGCGCGCTAAATACACAAATTAAAGTGCAGGAAAATATTGATTTAGATTTGCAGGGTAAATACAAAACCAATCTCAAGTTTAAAGTCGAAGTCCCTGTTTCTGTGAGTGTGGATTATCAAACGCAAGTAAAAATCGATCAAACGATTCCAATTAGTGCAACAACAGATTTGGTGTATAAAACACGATTTTTACCTAAATTTCCGTTAAATTTAGATTTGCCTATTCAGCTTGAAGTTCCATTTCATTTAAAGCGTACTTATCAGGTTCCGATTACGATTGATTTTGATGGTCCTGTCTATTTAGATTTGCATGAGCAGCTTGATGTGGATATTGATCATGTTTTCAAACCGGTATTGCATTTAAATGATCCAATTTTGATGAAGGATGTATCTAGTTTTAGAGCAACAATGTATAACTTGGAGCGAGAAACAAAAGCAAATTTAGATATGAACTTGGATTTACCTCTGCGCAATATTAAAAAGTAAAAACTCCCCTTTAAGGGGAGTCTATTCTCTAAGCATTCAGGGCTTGCTGAATGCTTTCACGAATCGATGTGGTTTTTCGACCAATTAAATGTTCAAGATCTTTGCTTACACTGTACATCGCACCATGGGAAGTGTGAAGATCTGCATCTACAATGACGTCAATGAGACCTACTGGTAAACCAGCTTGAATTAATCCTTGACGATAATCTTCTGGAGATAAGTTTTGATATTTCACAGGCTGTTGTGAAAACTCAGAAAGTAGGGTCGCAAAATCTTTTAAGCTAAAGCTTTCGCTACCAGCAAGCTCGTAAACTTTATTGAAATGTTGAGTGGATTCATCATTTAATACTTGAGCTGCAGCAGTGGCATAATCCAAACGAGAAGCTGAACTAATTAAACCATCTTGAGCCGCTCCGTACACAATGCCTGTCTCGATTTGATGGGTGAGCGCAGATAAATAGTTTTCGCTATACCAATTATTTCTTAAAAAGGTGTAGGTAATAGAACTTTCACGTATTAATTTTTCCGTTTCTCGATGTTCATTGGCTAAGCCAAGCGGAGAATGATCTGCGTTCAGTAAGCTGGTATAGATTAAGTGAGGAACTCTAGCTTTAATTGCAGCATCAATAACAGCCTTGTGTTGTGGAGTGCGACGACCAATTTCATTGGCAGAAATGAGCAGGAGTTTATCAACATCCTGAAGGGAATTTGCGAGATCATCTGGCTGATCATAATCAAATTTGCGTACTTGAATATCTTCAGAAAATAAAATTTTAGCTTTTTCTGGGTTGCGAACCAAAGCAATAATTTCATGCTTGCTATGAAGTTTTTTAAGTTCTTGAACAACTAAACGACCTAATTCACCAGTTGCACCTGTAATCGCAATTTTCATTTTAATTTCCTCTCATTGTGGCTAAAAAATAAACTTGATGAAGGCATATTAATCTGTTAACTTACTTAATGAAAGTACGTACCTAAAAGTAAGTTATTAACTGTTAAGAGAAAAATGATGAATACATATGCGCATAGTGATTTATTAGGTCAAGTTTTATCCAGTGAATGTCCTTCTCGTGAAATTTTGGAGCATCTCACCAGTAAATGGTCAGTTCTCGTCCTAAGTTGCTTGAGTGATGGTGTGCATCGTTTTAGTGAGCTAAAACAAAGAATTGAGGGGGTGAGCGAAAAAATGTTGGCTCAGACACTAAAAACCTTAGAAAAAGATGGTTTTATTTTGCGCACTGTCTATCCAGTAGTTCCTCCAAAGGTGGAGTATCAACTCACTGTATTGGGTTCAAATGCAGCGATGAAATTAAATGAGTTGATCCATTGGATTGAGCGAAATTTACCCGAGATTTTGGAAAGTAAGGCAATTATTACGCGATAGTTATATTTCATCATTTCGTTATCGCTCAGTTTAAAGTGTGTACTGAGCGAGATGTTTATATGGTTTTCATGATCTTAAAATCATAACGATCAATACATAAAATTAAAATTGAGAAAAACAGTCCCAAAGCAACGCAACCAATCCATGCATAATGTTCCCAAGCATAGACAGCACCTAAAGAACCTAATGCAGCGCCTGAAAAGTAAATGGTCATATATACAGCATTAATTCGTGAGCGTGCTTGACCATCAATACGATAAACTAGATTTTGATTTAAAACATGAAATGCAGTGAGACCAAAATAGCTCATCAATACGCCAAGTGCATAAATGAAGATGTTCTGTTGCGCGAAATATAATGGAATACAAGAGAACAGCATCAAGGTGATACATAATTGAGCGACAAATTCTTCTTTCCCTTTGCCAACTGTTTTACCAGACCAACTCGAGGAATAAATTCCGATAATACCTAGCAGACCAAATAGACCAATTTGAAAATCAGTAAATTGATATGGGGCACTCCCTAAAACAAAAGTCATCGATGTAAACACCATTGAGAGAATGCCAAATCCTAGGGCACCCGCGCAGGCACGGCGTATGAGATGCGGATTATGCTTTGCGATGCTCCAAAGTGATTTGTAAATATCGGTGACTTGTAAATGCGAAGCAGGTTGAGTGTTGGGGAGTTTTTTCCACATTAAACATGCAAAACATAAAGTCAAAATACCACTAATGAAATAAACGCCTTCCCAAGACCAATAAGTTGAAACAAAGCCGGCAAATGTCCTAGATAAAATAATCCCCATGACCAATCCGCTCATGAGTTTACCTACAACTGCCGAGCTTAATTCCGGTGGGCTAATGGAAGAAGCAAATGGAATTAATACTTGTGCTGATATGGCTCCAAATGTTGCACAAAGGGTAAAGATATATAAAGTGCTAATATCTGAGCTGAAAGACAAAAGGATCTGCGAAATTGCCGCAAATATCATTAAACTCACAATGAGTTTTCGTTTATTAAAAAAATCTCCAAGGGGTACCAAAAGCATGAGTCCGAGCATATAACCCACTTGAGCGATAACCACGGTAAATCCAGCTTGGCTGGTCGAAATTTCTAAACTTCTTTCGATTGAATAAATCAGTGGTTGATTGAAATAGGCTGAACCTGCACAGACACCACAGGCCAAAGCCATAATAAGCACGAATTGTGAGGATAAAGGGGTAGCAGAGCGATCCATGTCAAAATCTTAGAGTGCAATTTAATGCACTATAGGCATTATTTTATGGTTTCAGAAATAAATAAAACCAATGATGTCATTTGATAAAACAATGAGTAATGAATAAATCAAATTTAATGCAGTGATACACCAAAATATTAAAGACTCAATTTATGAAAAAAGTCGCTAACTTATTCTCAACCTGCATAAATATAGTCGAGAAATACTTTAAAATATGGCAGAATAGGCGGTTTTAAAGTTTTTAGAGGATTGGCATTATGCGCTTTGTTGATGAAGCAGTCATTACCGTAGAGGCTGGCGACGGTGGCAATGGCGTAGCCAGTTTTCGCCGTGAAAAATTCGTACCATTTGGTGGTCCAGATGGTGGTGATGGTGGTCGTGGTGGCAGCGTATATATTCAAGCTGATGACAACACCAGTACGCTTGTAGATTATCGTTATACCCGTAGATTTCGTGCTGAACGTGGTAAAAATGGTGCTGGCGCAAACTGTGCAGGTCGCGGTGGTGAATCCGTAACACTATATGTTCCAGTAGGAACAACAATTGTAGATACTGAGTCTGGCGACATCATTGGTGATTTAATTGAAAATGGTCAACGTGTTCTTGTTGCTCAAGGTGGTGACGGTGGTTTAGGTAACACTCACTTTAAGTCATCAACGAACCGTGCTCCACGTAAATGTACACATGGTAACAAAGGTGAGTTCCGCGAAATTCGCCTAGAGCTGAAAGTCTTGGCAGATGTTGGCTTATTAGGTATGCCAAATGCGGGCAAATCAACATTTATTCGTGCTGTCTCTGCAGCAAAACCAAAAGTAGCAGATTACCCATTTACAACTATGGTACCTAATCTTGGTGTTGTAGATGCAGATCGTCACCGTTCATTTGTAATGGCTGATATTCCAGGTTTGATCGAAGGTGCTGCAGAAGGTGCAGGTCTTGGTATTCGCTTCTTAAAACATTTGGCGCGTACTCGTATTCTTCTACATATCGTGGATGTACAGCCAATTGATGGATCAGATCCAGCTTATAATGCTAAGGCAATTTTAAATGAACTTTTAAAGTTCTCTCCAACATTGTCAAAACTCCCAGTGGTGTTGGTTTTAAATAAAGTAGATCAGTTGCCTGAAGACTCAAGAGATGAGTGGTGCAATCACATCCTTGAAGAGTTGAAATGGGAGGGTCCAGTATTTAAGACTTCAGGCTTGATGTCTGAGGGAACCAAAGAAGTCGTTTATTATTTAATGGATCAAATTGAACAACAGCGCGAACGCGAAGTTGAAGATCCAGAGTATGCAGCAGAAATGCAAGCATTCCGTGATCAGCTTGAAGCTGAAACACGTGAACAAACCATTGCCGCTAAAGAGGCTTATCGTGAAATGCGTCGTAAACAACGTCTTGCCAGTCAAGAGGATGACGATTTTGACGATGATGAAGATGATGGCGAAATGGAAGTGTACTACGTACGTTAATCTCTTTATATAAGAGACAGAGGACAAGATGATAGAAGTGGTAGATGGGCAACGTCAGCTCAAGGGTTGCAAAAGAATCGTTGTTAAAATCGGATCATCTTTACTCACAGCAAACGGAAAAGGTTTAGATATAGATGCAATCTCGCATTGGGCGGGGCAAATTGCAGATCTACACAATGCAGGGCATGAGATTATTCTCGTGTCTTCCGGTGCTGTGGCTGAAGGTATGGTTCGAATGAAACTTGAGAATCGACCCACGGATCTACCCAGTCTTCAAGCTTGTGCTGCCATTGGTCAAATGGGGCTCATACAAACTTGGTCAAGTGTATTGTTGAATCACAATATTCAATCTGCCCAAGTTTTATTGACTCATGATGACTTGGCTGACCGTCGCCGTTATTTGAATTCTTGTGATGCTTTACAACATCTAATCGATTGGAAAGTGATTCCAGTGATTAATGAAAATGACACTGTATCTACTGATGAGATTCGATTCGGAGACAATGATACTTTAGCTGCAATGGTTGCAGGCCAAGTTCATGCTGATTTATTGATTATTTTGACAGACCAAGAGGGGATGTTTGATTCAGATCCTCGCTCAAATCCTAATGCGAAGTTGTTTCATACAGTTCGCGCATTAGATGAAAGTTTGTTTGATATGGCAGGTGGTGGTGGTAAGTTTGGTCGAGGTGGAATGCTGACCAAAGTACGTGCTGCTCGTTTAGCTGCGAAATCAGGATGTCCTACACTGATTGCCAGTGGAGACAGTAATCATGTGTTAACTCGATTAATGTCGGGTGAGATGCTGGGTACGTTGTTTATCACTGATAATGATCGAATCACTGCTCACCAACAATGGTTAGCTGCGCATTTGCAAACTGCAGGGCGATTGGTGATTGATGATGGTGCTGTGAAAGCAATCAAAGAAAATCATCGGAGTTTATTGCCTGTAGGTGTGAAAGCAGTTGAAGGGCATTTCGAGCGTGGTGATGTGGTGGAGTGTGTGGATCAGCAACGGCATCGTGTCGCAGTTGGTCGTGTCAACTTTAGTTCACGTAGCGCTGAAATTGTCAAAGGCTTACCCTCAGATAAGGTACACCAAGTTCTAGGTGAAGCACGTTCATTAGAAATGATCCATCGCAATCATATGGCGATCTATTAATTTCTTATTAAAAAAAGCTCGCTTAGGCGAGCTTTTTTTGTGGGTCAAGATCGGGTAATTGATGAGATGATCCGACCATATAAGGATAATCAGCCATATCTAACATCGCTTGATCCTCATAAGAATTTCCATAAGCATAAATTGATTGAAATTGGTCTACATCATATTGCTTGAGTATGCGCTGTCTTTTTTCTTCGCCACTACAATCAGGAGAAGAATAATGACCCGTATAAAACTGATTGAGCACTTCAGTTTCAGTACAAATCAAATCTACATTTAAAATCTGAGAAATGGGTTTTAAATAAATATCAATGGATGCAGAGACAATCGCAATGCGGTCACCACGGAGTTGATGCTTGATCAATTGTTCATAAATGGGTGAGTTTAAGTGTTGTTGTAATGAATGGGCGTATTCAAATGCAATCGGATCTGCATCAGACCTAGAAAATCCAGTAAACATTGCCTTGAATAGCTTAGGGCGCATTGCGTGCGCGGGGTAAATATTTAAAAAATAGGCTTGAATCCAAGGCAGGGTTTTTAGTCCTTGCTTAACAATATGTCGTTTTGATAAGGCGTAAAAGATAAAGCTAGTAAAACTATCTTTATCACATAATGTTCCATCAAAATCAAATAATGCTAGGTTTTGATTCTTTTTGCTTTCTGCATACATGTCTGATATCGACCGTTAACTCGCGTAGCAAACCAGTTGGTATTGTAGTCGCGACTAAGCTTAGGACCTGAAATAACCACTTCAGGCATAATGGCATAAAATTTTTCTTTTCCAATTTTCTTTTCGTAAAGCTCAGTCACAGCTTTATAGGTTTGCGTATCTTCAAACTTTTTCTCTTTTTCTTTCTTTAAATCAGCTCGAATTTGACGAGGTGTAATAAATACATTATTTGCGGCAAATACATTGATAAGTTCTTGTTCAGATTGACTCTTTTCAGCTTTTGGATTGCCATTTTTATTGTACAGTAATAAGTCTCCATCAAGCGTTAACTCCGCTGCTGTTAATTCATTGAGCATGCTTTGGAAAGCGGCGTTACGACTTGAATACATGCCTGAATTGTAGTCTGCAAAGCGATATATGGGTTGATCATAATCTGCTGGATACATCATCAGGCGGTGAATACCATAATAGAGTCCGCCATATTGACTATAAAGGTCTGATCTTAGATCTGCGATACTTCCACCTTGGCGCTTATGATCTTTTGCATAGCTAATATGAACTTGCATAGAGCCTAAAGTGGTAATGGGATTTAGTTTTTCACCAATATCTTGACCAACGAGTTTAGCTGCACCAGTGAGTGCACTGACATGGTAGTGTTTTGCCATGTGAGCAAAAATCTCACGATACAATTCATCTAATTCTCGTTCGGTGGAGACTTTTCGCATTTGTTTTAGATAATTGTCTTCAGGTGTTGGTTGATTTTTTAAGACTTCTTGGAAATACCCAGCAACGGTGCCTCCGATACTATCTCCTAATTTATCTTTGAATTTTTCATCTAAACGATCATCAATTTCTTTAACTGCTTTGGCACCTAGTCCGGGTACATGGGGATCTGCAACAAAATTAGATTCTTGATCGACTACAGCAATAATGGTACACACATTTTCTTTCGTTTGAGGTATACCAAGTTGCTCGGTTATTTTATAAATATCCTCGGCCCATGAACCACGATTATTAACGCGGCCAGGAATGAGTTTTGAGATTTGTTCAGCATCAATCGTTTTGTCTTGTGTGTTCCACCACGATGAGTCACCACAAGCACTCATGAATAAACTTAATGTAGCAACACTACAGGCTTTAAAAATTACATTAGAGCGAAAGCTATTTTTCATAAATGCAAAGTATCAGGGATAAAGATTCTAGCGAAGTATACTATTTCATTCACGATTTGTGAGAACTTATATGTATACAAGATGATGGCAGCATGCTTCAAATCAAAATCTAAGTTTTGAGCTTAAGTTCATCCATTAACATTCAAGCAAAATGAGATAAAACATATTTTTAGTTTCAAACGTTATATAATTTAATGCTTGTATCCAATTTCAATCTCTCAATGAGTGCAGATTTAAAAAGTTAAGCATTCTGAAACTGTTTCATCATCATTGGTATTATTCATGTCTCAACATCCTGTGATCCGTGATTTATTTGATCGCGAAAAAACAACTCCTGTTTTTGTAGCACCCATGGCAGGTGTAACGGATCGACCATTTAGAACCTTGTGTAAATATTTTGGTGCAGGACATGCAGTTAGTGAAATGATGACTTCTGACAAAACGCTTCGTATGAGCAAGAAAAGTCTCTACCGAGCCAACTTTGATGGTGAAATTGCTCCAATTTCAGCACAAATAGCAGGATCAGAGCCACGGGATTTAGCTGAAGCTGCACGATATCAAGTGTCAAATGGTGCTCAAATCGTTGACATCAATATGGGCTGCCCAGCGAAAAAGGTGTGCAATAAATTAGCAGGTTCTGCACTCTTACAAGATGAAGACTTGGTAGCCAGAATTTTAGATGCGGTGGTCGAGGCAGTAGATGTCCCTGTAACACTTAAAACGCGCTTAGGATTTTTAAACGGACATGAAAATATTATGCGTGTGTCGAAGCGCGCAGAACAAGCGGGTATTGCAGCTTTAGCATTGCATGGTCGTACACGGGAAGATATGTATTTAAATACTGCACGTTATGATCTAATTAAAGAAGTGAAGCAAAATATCTCTATTCCAGTCATTGCAAATGGAGATATTGATAGCCCAGAGAAAGCCAAGTATGTATTAGATCATACTGGTGCTGATGCCGTGATGATTGGCCGAGCAGCACAAGGTCGTCCATGGATTTTTAGAGAAATTGCTCATTATTTAAAAACGGGACAGCCACTTGCAGCGCCATCGATTGCTGAAGTGAAAGAAGTTCTATTGGGACATCTGAATGAGCTATATGAATTTTACGGTGAGTATTCAGGCTGTCGCATTGCACGTAAACATATCGCGTGGTACACAAAAGGTCTCCACTCAAGTAATGAATTTCGTCAGAATATGTACAAAGTAGAAAGTACAGCGGAACAAGCCAAAGTCGTAGCCAATTATTTCGATTTACTTTTGTCAGAAGGGCAAATTATGAGTGATGTTCAAGTGGAATCTGTGGATTTATTAAAATCAGGTTGAGTTTCTATATGTCTGCACTTAACTGAAATAAGTTATTCATAGATTCTACTGTTTAAATTCAAGAGGTTGTAAATTTATTTCAGAATCCGTTTTTTCTCTTCAGAAGAATGTGATTGATCTTGATTTAAAATTTGAGCATCTAGCTGCTCAACATTATGTTGAGTGGACTGATCTTTATCTTGAGCATGTGAATAGGTGTCTATTTCGAATCCAAACGCCATAAGTGCTAATAATACAAAACCCATACTTTTCGCTACATAATTTAACAATTCATTGTAAATTAAAAAACTACAGCTCGGTATGGGTTTTATCGATTATTTAAGCATCATATTGATCAATTTCTAATATGATTTGATTGATTAAATCAGGTGCTTCTAAAACTCTGATTTGATTTACATTACTTCCTGCCCAGAATGCACCAAAACTTTCATCTTTGTTGGTTAATGCTGCTGCATTTAGTTGTTTACCTAAATCATATGCATAAGGGTAGGGAGCAACTAACTCACGCTGAGGTAAATCTACGAGAGTTGACCAACTGTTGATTATCCCTCTCGCTGGTCGCCCAGAGATGCTTGATGTAATTTGAGTTAAAGGCTTACTTAATAATGCATTACGATAAGCTGCATTTGCAGCTGAACTCTTGCATTGTACAAATGCAGTACCGAGTTGTACGGCTGAAGCTCCGAGATTCATCATATATTTAGCTTGAAAGCCATTCATGATTCCACCAGCTGCTACGACAGGTATCTTGCAGGTAGGAACAAGTAATTTTATTAAATCTGCTGTTTTGATTGCACTGTCAAAATGCTCATTAAAAATACCACGGTGTCCTCCCGCTTCAATACCTTGTGCAATGATGATATCAATCCCAGCGTCTTCAATTGCTCTAGCTTCCGCTAAGTTCGTTGCTGATACCATCGTAATAATACCAGCCTCTTTGAGGGCAGCTATTTGATGTGCATGAGGTATCCCAAAGTGAAAACTCACCGCCTTAGGTCGAGTTTCTAAGACTAAATCTAAAAAATCATCATTATCTAAAAAACTGGGATAAATACATTTTAATTCTTTGGGTGGTTCAGTATTAAAGTTATCAAAGTGGGGTTTTAGATAATTTATCCAGTTTTGATTACGTTCAGAATCAAGTTGAGCTGGTTTGTGGCAAAAGAAATTAACCTGAAAGGGTAAATCTGTTAATTTTTGAGTTGCAAAAATTTGTTGTCGAGCACTTTCGATACTGGCAGCACCTAAACCAAGAGACCCTAAACCACCTTGATTGGATACTTCAGCTGCCAGTTCTGGTGTGGATACCCCAGCCATTGGCGCCAAAAAAATGGGATGCTGAATGGATAATTGTTCGAGTAAAGACATAATCAAGCTCCATGATTTAATTTCACTTTGCACAATCATGATCGGAGAATCAAATTATATTCATTATTTAGTGCGAAAATGCAAAGCGTCAAACTGTGTCGCATGAATGATCAGCGACATTTAGTAGAATAAATAAACAATTATAATATTCGAAATCTCATTGTTTCCCCTTACATATATGTCTGATCGTATCCGTGAAAAATTACAGATTTTAGCTGATGCTGCCAAATATGATGTGTCTTGTTCCTCAAGTGGTAGTAACCGCAAGAACAAAGATAAAGGTCTTGGTAATACAGGTTCCGGAATTTGCCATAGTTATACCGAAGATGGTCGCTGTGTTTCATTATTAAAAATTTTATTCTCAAATGTCTGTATTTATGATTGTGCGTATTGTGTCTCTCGCCGTTCAAATGACGTAAAGCGAGCAGCATTTACCGTCCAAGAAGTGGTAGATCTGACCATTAATTTTTATCGTCGAAACTATATAGAAGGGTTATTTTTAAGTTCAGGAATTTTTAAATCCGCGGATTACACCATGGAGAGAATGCTTCAAGTCGTAAAAAAATTAAGACTGGAAGAAAATTTTAATGGGTACATTCATCTCAAAACTATTCCGGGCGCTTCGCAAGAAATTATTCATGAGGCTGGACTGTATGTCGATCGGATGAGCATTAACTTAGAAATGCCGACAGAAGAAGGCTTGGTGAAATTTGCACCTGAAAAGTCGCATGCAGAAGTGCAGAAAGATTTAGGTATTGTGAGAGACCGTTTGATTGAGTTGAAAGATGAGAGAAAACTAATCAAGTCGGTTCCTAAATTTGTGCCTGCAGGTCAGACAACTCAAATGGTGGTCGGTGCGCATCATGAAACAGATCGTGATGTAATCTTGATGGCTGACAAGCACTATAAAGATTTTAAATTAAAAAGGGTGTATTACTCAGGATATATACCTATCAATCCAGAAGAGTCTGCTTTACCTACTGTAGGTTCTGCACCGCCGTTATTGCGAGAAAATCGCTTATATCAATCAGATTGGTTAATGCGTTTTTATGGATTTGAAGCCAACGAAATTGTGGATGAAGCACATCCCAATTTAGATTTAGAGGTTGATCCTAAATTAGGTTGGGCTTTAAGACATCCAGAGCAGTTTCCAGTGGATATTAATACTGCTGAATATAAAATGATTTTGCGTGTTCCTGGCATTGGTGTGAGATCTGCTAAGAAAATTGTACAGGCTCGCCATTTTGGAAAAATTCATATCGATCAGTTAAAGCGCTTAGGCGTTGCTTATAATCGTGCTCAACATTTTATTCGATGTGCTGATACACCTAAGTTTAAAAGAGAACAGCACGCTCATCAGATCCGCCAGCAAATTTTACAAAGTGGGCAATCAAAATATGTGAAACAACTGTCACCTCAACTAGGATTTGGGTTTTAAATGGCTGTGTATGTTTTTGATGGTACCATGACTGGGTTGCTGTGCTGTGTTTTTAGAGCTTTTCAATTCAAAGAGTTCGACGTAAAAGTTCAAACTGAAGGAAACGCTCACCAGAATTTGTTTGATGAGTCAGTCCGAGTTTACAGTGAAGAAAAGCAAGCTGAACGAGTCTGGCAAGGTTTAAAATCTAAAATTTCTGCTTCAAGTTTACGTAATTGGTATTTTACTTTTTTGTCTGAGCAGGAAGTGGCATACCAACATATATTTGATTATTCCATTTATATCTTTAAGCACCAATATGCCGTTGAAAAAAATTTCGGTCATCGTGATGTTTTAGCGCTTGCACAATGGGCTAAACAAGTTGGTCGTGAAAAGCACCGAATGGAGGCATTTGTTCGCTTTAAAAAGTGTAAGGATGGTTTGTTTTTATCATTAGTAAGACCAGATTTTAATGTTCTGCCTTTAATCTCTAAGCATTTCAAAGCACGTTATCAAGACCAGCGTTGGTTAATTTATGATGAAAAGCGACGCTACGGAATTTACTATGATTTGAAGCAAGTCCATCAAGTTAATTTGAATGCAGCCGAAATTGATCAAAATATCCATATAGGTTCTAGTCAATCATTCATGATTGAACTCGATGATCAAGAAGAGCTATATGATCAACTTTGGAAGGATTATTTTAAGAGTGTAAATATAGTGGCACGTGATAATCCTAAGTTACATGTTCAATACGTACCTAAAAGGTATTGGAGATATATGAATGAAAAGCAGGTTTAGTATGATTTTTTAAAAATAAGTTATTGAATTTATTTGATAAAATATAATAAAAACAATTTTGTAAGAGTGTTTTAAATTTATACTACTAAAATTATTAATATTTTTTGATTATATTTCTTTAAGGGTTATTTACATAAGATATTGAATTATATATTTATATATATTGTTCTTGGATTGCATTGAAATTTAATTATACTTTATAGGTATATATTGGGTCATAAAATAAAATTATTTGTATTTTTAATATTCAAAATTAACTTATGAATTTTTAATTTTCATTTTTTTTCTAAAAATATCAAAACTTAATTTTATATGAGTTAATTTTTATGACGATTCATATTTAGTCATCTCAGCCCAATTGGACTCTATAAATCTTTTTTTCTTAGACTAATAGTTAAGCCCGACTTTTTCATTCAAAAAGTGAATGTCACTAGAATTTCGACCTTTGAAATTATTTAACGCGCAATTCATTTTTGAGTGTGAAATTTATTGCATTTAACAATGGATTCACTTTTTTGAATTAGAAGGGTCTTCCATGGATATTCACGTTGATGAGCAATCTCAACCACCTAAGAAGCAAAAGTTTTATCAAATTTTATATGTTCAAGTCATCTTTGCAATTATTGCGGGTGTCACACTTGGACATTTTATGCCGGAGTTGGGGGCAAGTTTAAAACCTCTTGGCGATGCTTTTATTAAAATCGTCAAAATGATCATTGCACCCGTTATTTTCTTGACTGTGGTCACGGGTATTGCTGGTATGACGAATATGGGCGCAGTGGGGCGAGTGACGGGTAAAGCAATGGCTTACTTTTTAACTTTCTCTACGCTTGCGCTGATTGTGGGCATGATTGTTGCTAATCTTATTCAGCCGGGTAAAGGTCTTAATATCGATCCTGCTGCTTTAGAAGGTGACAAAGTTTCAACTTATGTTGAAAAAGCTCAGGATGCCTCTATTGTTGACTTCTTCATGAATATCATACCAAAGACTTTAATCAGTCCTTTGGCGGGTGGTGATATTCTTCAGGTTTTATTTGTTGCTGTTCTATTTGGTTTAGCGCTTGCAGCGGTGGGTGAAAAAGGGAAACCAGTTACAGACTTCTTAACGACACTGACCGCTCCGGTATTTTACCTTGTCGGTATGTTGATGAAACTAGCTCCAATTGGTGCATTTGGTGCGATGGCGTATACGATTGGTGCTTTCGGTATTTCGAGTATTGGAAATTTACTATTATTAATCGTAACGTTCTATATTACTTCACTTTTATTTGTTCTGCTTATTCTGGGAGCAGTTGCACGATACAATGGATTTTCTATCATTGATCTCATCCGCTATATCAAAGATGAATTATGGTTAGTATTAGGCACGAGCTCTTCTGAAGCTGCACTGCCAACGCTGATGAATAAAATGGAAAAAGCGGGTTGTGAAAAGTCGGTCGTTGGTTTGGTCATTCCAACTGGATATTCATTTAATTTAGATGGTACAAATATCTATATGACGATGGCTGCTCTTTTTATTGCTCAAGCCTGTAATATCGATTTGACCATTTGGGAACAGATCACAATTTTGTTAGTTGCGATGATTAGTTCAAAAGGGGCAGCAGGTGTAACGGGTGCGGGCTTTATTACTCTGGCAGCTACATTATCCGTTGTTCCTGCATTACCTGTTGCAGGGATGGCGCTTATTTTAGGTATCGACCGTTTTATGTCTGAATGCCGCGCATTAACTAATCTTGTTGGCAATGCTTGTGCAGCAATTGTTGTAGCACGTTGGGATAATGCATTAGATAAAGAACAATTAGATGCAACTTTGAAAAAGAAAGTAGAGGCTTGACTTCACTTTTAACATCTTAAGCCCATCTTCGGATGGGTTTTTATATAGATGATGCAGCATTTATCAAACTTAGAGTAAGCGCATTCAGATTTATTATAAGAACAAACTTTGGTGGCGTAGCTGATTTCAATCGGCTAAAAATTTAATACTCCTTTCTTTTTCTTTCTTATCCTCTTGAATGGTTGTAATTGCACTATAGAAAGATAAAAAAACGCCCAATTGAAATTAGGCGTTCTTAAATATCGATATTTGCTGATTAGCAACCTGTAAGTTTTTCAGGCTGAGGCTTTTCATTCGGGAAAAATATTGGACGAAGTTTCACACCTATACCATTACCAATAAAAGCGAAAATGAGCCATAACCAACCATGTAAACTGCCTGATGCAATGCCGCTGAAATAAGCACCGATGTTACAGCCGTATGCTAATCGAGCGCCATAACCCAACATGATCCCCCCAATGACTGCTGCTAGAATTGAGCGTTTAGGGATATTGAGACTCGGTGCAAATTTTCCAGCGAGACCTGCTGCAAGTAAAGCGCCGAGCATGATGCCAAAATTCATCATAGAGGTGATATCAAACCACAACGAATTTGCTAAAGCTTTAGCATTTCCAGGTTGTTGCCAATAGTCCCAAGCTGTTACATCAATTCCGACTAATGTTGCACCTTTCGCTGCCCATACTGCAAGCGCAGATGTGACACCCCATGGGCGACCAGCCAATGCAAGCGTGGCGAAATTAAGCAGGGTGAGAATAATACCACCCCAAATTAAAGGCCATGGTCCCTTTAGGAAACGTTTCCAGCCTTGATGTGCTGCAACAGGTTCTTGTTCAAGCTGACCGTGGCGTTTTTTCTCGAAGTAGATTGTTGCTAATGCGATTAAACCAAATAGCACAAAATTGAGTAATAGCGCTGGAATAACACCAAAGCTTTGTACTACTGAAATAGGGGCTAAATGTGGCAGTGCAAACCACCATTCAATATGTGAAGTTGCGATCAGTGAACCTAAACAGAAAAAGAATAGAGTGATCAGCATACGTGAGCTACCGCCACCGACCGTATAAAGTGTCCCAGATGCGCAACCACTTCCCAGTTGCATGCCAATTCCGAAAATAAATGCACCAATCATCACTGACATTGATACAGGATTGACGTTGCCTTTAACGGGTTGACCAAATAATTCACCTGCACCTAAAGCTGGGAAGAAGAGCAGCACTGCCAGTGCGAGCATAATCATTTGTGCACGTAAACCACGACCTTTGCGTTCTTTAATAAAAACGCGCCAGCTCGATGTAAAACCAAATGATGCATGGTAGAGCGTCATACCAAGCGCACCACCAATAAGGAATAACAGGGCTTGATTAATTCCCACAATTTGATAAGCACCAAGGGTGCCTACAATCAATAAAACAATAGCGATCCAGACCGATGAGTGTGATCGGTCAGATTGAGCTGCAATAATGGACATGAAGATAAGAAAAGCTGATAAAACACATCAGTATTTTAATTGATTGATTGTGGGTTGATAGTCCTACACTGCATTTATGCATTAAATGCTGCTGAGTAATATTGATTTTATATATTTGTAATTCTTATATATTAGCCGACATGTACATTAAACAGTGAGCCAATCCAACTTGAAAATGCCATCGCTGCGATTCCCCAAAGCGTAATTCGCAATGCAGATTTTACTTTAGACGTTCCAGCAAAATATCCAGATAAAGCCCCTAGAATAAATAACGCTAAAATGCAAAAAAAGGCAACACTGTATTCTAAATATGCAGGAGGACTGATCAGTATAGCGATCATAGGGCAAGCTGCACCTATTGAAAAGGCGGTGGCAGAAGACCAAGCGGCTTGAAAAGGTTGAGCTGTTGTATTTTCATGGATACCAATTTCATCACGTGCATGTGCAGCTAACGCATCATGCTCGCTCAGTTGTATAGCAACTTGATGAGCAAGTTCGGGTGATAGTCCTCTTTGTATATAAATATGCGTTAATTCTTTCAGTTCGATTTGTGGATTGCGTGCTAACTCACTTGCTTCAAACTTTAGATCAGCTTCTTCGATATCAGACTGAGATTTTACCGAAATATATTCACCAGCTGCCATGGACGTTGCGCCTGCAATCAAACCAGCAATACAAGTGATTAAAAGGGTATGTTGATTCGCGCCACTTGCTGCCATCCCCATGATTAAACTAGTGACTGAAATTATACCGTCGTTGGCACCAAGAACAGCAGCTCTTAACCAACCTGTGCGATGTATATAATGTGGTTCTGTATGATGTGAATAGCTCATAGGATTTTGTCTTATTATCTGAAAATGTTATTCAAAAAAGAGTTGTTATTCATACAGTATAGGCTTGATTCGTATCTTGGGGCTGTAAAATTGCTCTGTTAGAGAAAAAATTAAAGCCTCTAAAGAGGCTTTAATTGGTAGAACTCAAATTATTGTTGAGCTTTTTCTTTTACATTCGCTGCACCTTCTTCTACAGCTGCTGCTGCATTAGCAGTTGCTTCTTTAGCCGCTTCTGAAGCGTTGTGCGCAGCATTTTCAGCATGTGCAGCAGCATTATCTGCAGCTTGCGCTGTCGCATCAGCAGCATTGTCGACTGCAGTTGCAGTTGATTGAGCTGCATCTTCAGTAGCATTCTGAATATCTGCACCTGCTTGTTCAGCGGCATTTTCTAAATGTTCACCAGTTGTCGCGCCAGTTTCAGGAGCTTTATCCTTATTACACCCAACCAAAGCAACTGTAGCAGCAAGACCTAAAGCAACAAGAATCTTATTCATTTTATCTTCCTTTTTTAATTCAATGAGTATCCAAGTAGCATGGATGAGAACAATATAAGCAGATTTTAAATAAAGTTTTATTCAAAAATTGTAAAGATAATATTGGCTTATAAAAACGCCCCGAGAAAGAGTTTTCTCAGGGCTACACTTTAATGCGGTATATTAAGGCTGAAATTACTGTCCAGAACGAATGATGTAATCAAACGCTGACAGTGATGCTTTCGCGCCTTCACCAGTGGCAATGATGATTTGTTTATAAGGTACTGTTGTGCAGTCACCCGCAGCGAATACACCTTTTACATTGGTTTCGTTGCGATCGTTAATCACAATCTCACCACGGTTGGTTAATTCAACTTGAGTTTCTTTTAAGAAATCCGTGTTGGGTAACAAACCGATTTGTACGAAGATTCCCGCCAATTCGACAGTGTGTTCTTCATCCGTCGCACGATCTTTGTATTTCAGTGCAGTGACTTGTTTGCCATCACCCACAACTTCTGTAGACAGCGCATTTTTGATGACAGTCGTGTTAGGTAAGCTGTTCAATTTATCTTGAAGGACTTGGTCAGCACGTAGTTTGGTATCAAACTCAACTAAAGTGACATGCTCAACAATACCCGCAAGGTCAATTGCCGCTTCTACACCAGAGTTACCACCACCGATCACAGCCACACGTTTACCTTTGAACAATGGACCATCACAATGTGGGCAGTACGCAACACCACGTGTTTTGTATTCTTGCTCACCTGATACATTCATTTCTCTCCAACGTGCACCTGTAGACAGGATGACCGTTTTCGATTCAAGTTTTGCACCATTCTCTAAAGTCACTTCAACTAAACCGTTGGCAGTTTCATCCGCACCTTTGATGTCAGACACACGTTGTAAGTTCATGATGTCGACACCGTATTCACGAACATGTGCTTCCATTTCAGCCGCAAACTTAGGACCTTGCGTCTTTTGCACTGATGTAAAGTTTTCAATGTCCATGGTGTCCATGACCTGACCACCCATGCGCTCAGCAACGATTCCTGTACGGATACCTTTACGAGCCGCATAGATTGCAGATGTGTTACCTGCAGGACCACCACCGATCACAAGCACGTCAAATGCATCTTTGGCATTGAGTTTTTCAGCATCTTTCGCTGCAGAGTTAGTATCAAGCTTCGCAACAATCTCTTCCAATGTCATACGACCTTGACCGATATGTTCGTTGTCTTGGAACACCATTGGTACAGCCATGATTTTGCGTTCTTCAACTTCGTCTTGGAAGAATGCACCATCAATCATGGTTGCTGTTGTGCCAGGGTTGTAAATTGCGATCAAGTTAAGTGCTTGAACCACATCTGGACAGTTATGACAGCTTAAAGATACGAATACGTCAAAGTCAGATTTGATTTCTAATGCTTTGATGGATGCCAATACTTCATCAGATACTTTTGGTGCATAACCAGAAGTTTGTAGCAATGCCAAAATCAAAGAAGTGAACTCATGACCCATTGGTAAGCCTGCGAAGAAGACACGCGGTTCTTCACCTGCTTTTGCAATACCAAAGCTCGGCGCACGTTTATTTTGACCATCAAAACGAGCTGTGACTAATGGAGAAAGTGCTGCCACTTCTTCCACAAGTT
>NZ_FOBK01000030.1:0-2023 GCF_900109815.1 Acinetobacter sp. DSM 11652 | reverse complement strand
AGGATTACATTACAACCGTTACAGATATTACGAACCATTTAGTGCACGGTATATAAGTAAAGATCCGATTGGTCTATTAGGTGGTTTAAATAACTCAGCTTATGTAAGTGATGCGAATCAGTGGGTGGATCCGTTGGGGTTGGATGAAACTCTTGGTAGCGCTATGAGAGAGGCATTTGTTGAACGCATTCCTGGAGCAAAAATACCAACTAGACTTAAGGATGCACCAGAACTATATCAAATGACTGATAGGGTACTTACTGGTATGAATGTAAACGCTACTGCTGCAGCTTTAGTTGGTGTAACAGCATCTGCAGGCTATGATGGGAATGGGAAGTATAATGTTAGAGGCGGAAATGCATACGGAGTTGCTTTGGAAGTTACTTCAACAAGAGAGGTTATTAATGCGGGTACGCAAACAGATGGTAAATATTATGAATTGTGTGCTAGCGCAGGACTAGGATTAGCAGTACAAACTTGTGTTGGTTATTCAAGGGGGGGGAGGGCTTTATGGAAATGCTTCAGTGGGTGTGGGATTAGGAGCAGCTGTAAGTGGAGTAAGTGGGGAGAAAAGATCAAAAGATGCCTTGGCTCCTGAAACAAAAATTGATTATGAACAAATTAGGCAAAATCAAAGAATGCTTCCAAAAAAACCTTTAGATTTCGGGGGGCTAAGATAATGACTGATGGTTTAATTGTTTTAATTTTTATTTTGAGTTTGCTTTTTTTTATAATAAGTTTTTGTTTAGTTCGGTTTTATTTGTATAAATATCTTTTAGAAAAAGGAGAGGTTGAAAGTTATATTGATTTTAACTTAAAAAGTATAAATCATATTGTATATATAAAAAAAATTTTATTTAAAGGAGGGGGTGGTGGCTATTATAGTGAAAAAATAAAAATTTTTTATATAGTGAAAATAGTATTTTTGGTCATGTTTTTAATTTCCATATTTGTTATGTTGAGGTGATCTTTGATTAAATTTTTGTTTATATTTTTATTTTCCCCTTTTTTTGTATATGCAAACTGTATTGATATTGATTATTCGATAGCGGATAAAGTTATGGAGAATAGTTTATATAATTTACAGGGAAATAATAAGAAAGTTAAGTATAATATTAACAAAATGAATGATAATTTTTATAAAAGTTATTATTATGGTTATTCTTATTTGGTTGGGAATAATGTTCTAGTAGATTATGAAAAGGCTGAGATTTTGTTAATTGAGTCAGCTAAATATTGTTTTTCGCCGGCACATTATTCCTTAGGTTTTTTGTATCTAGAAAAAAATGAGGTTGAAAAAGCTAAGAAGTGGTTTTTGTCTGCCAAAAACTTGGGAGATAGTTTAGGGGCTTATCAATTGGCTTTAATTTATAGAGATCAAAATAATAGTAATAAAATGTTAGAAAACTTAGAGTTTTCAGTTGAAAACGATTTCTTGCCATCAATTACTGAGCTTGGAGTGCAATATTACGATGGGAAGATAATTCGGAAAGATAATAATAAGGCGTTCCATTATTTTCAACTGGCTGCTAATATGAATGATTCATTAGCACAAAATAATTTAGCTTGGATGTATGAGCATGGTGAAGGTGTCGAAAAAAATATGGTTAAAGCTAAATATTGGTATAAACTATCGTTGAGTAATGGATTTTTATTAGCTAAAGAAAACTTAGAAAGACTAGATGTTTTAAATCAAAATTAGTAAATTTAAAGCCTATTGATATTGTATTTTAAAAAAATGAAATAGTAGGCTAGAATTTTTATTGTGTTTATGGCTTTGTTGCACAAAGCTATTCTTAAGGGCTTCTTCAGCCATATAATTTTCAAATGAAGAAGCTTACACACAAAATCTACCGCACAACCAATTGGCCTGCATATAACCGAGCACTCATTAGATAAAAACAACACAGAACAAGGCAATCAAAGCTATATCAAACACTATATCTATGAGCCGAATAGCTTTGTACCGCTATTCCAAGCAGGGTATCAACACTTTATACAACTGATAGAAACACCGAATTAC
>NZ_FOBK01000012.1:110358-113388 GCF_900109815.1 Acinetobacter sp. DSM 11652 | reverse complement strand
AACAGTTAAACGTTTAGGTAGGACACTATGGAAAAATGGTCAGGCTATCATCGCCGAAGTTTGGTTGAGACTAAAATGCACCGCATCAAATTATTAGGAGATAAACTCAGTGCAAGGAGCTTTGATAGCCAAGTCAAGGAGGTTCATGCACGTGTAGCAGTCCTCAACAGATTTACGGAATTAGGTCGACCACTTACCCAAGTTACGCCTTAAATTTGACTCAATTTGGGGCACTTTGCCTTTCAAATCTTTGTGCAACAAAGCCCTCTTTATTAAATACATCAATAAATCCCTACCTTTTTAGATATTCTTTATTTTACACTCCCACCTGCAGACCCACCCACTATAACCCTTTAACTTTTATAATCTAAAAAATTATTTTTAGAATAACATAATTATTTTTTAAAAATTATGGTTAATTTCTAATTATAAAATATATAAATATAAAGACCCCTAAAAAAAATAAAAATACAAAAGCCGTTAAATTAATTCTCAACCAAATAATATTATTTTCAGTAAAACTCACGAGATCCTCCATGTATACATTAGGGAAATACTTAAATGGTTTTATGTTTTTTTTTCTTGATGGAAAAATATCATCCGCTTTTTTAATCAGTTTGAATGAATACAAAAAAAATAATATAAAAAAACTATAAACAGCAACATTAATACCTTGTTTTAATAACTTATAATTAGCATCATCAGGTTGGATACCATAAAAAAAATTCATAAAATATTCAGACCTAGCTTTTGTATAGAAATTATTATAAATCACTATTAAAAAAACTAATATACCAGAAAAAAAAATACTTAAAGCAACTAGAATTAATACTTTATCATCAGTAACTATTATATTATTTAACATAAAATTAATCACATACACCTGTTATTTCTCTACCAATGTTAGTACCAGCATAGTTTCCAGCAAAGCCACCAGCAACTGCTCCAACAGCTGCACCTATTGCACCTGCAACAACTACACTAGTACCTCCAGTTGGTATACCTAAAATTAAACCAAATTTGGATCCTGCAATCCAACCAGCCGCACCACCAGCAATCATTGCACCTAAAGCCCCACCAGCAACTCCTCCTGTAATATTCAAAGTTTCAACAGTTGCAACTTTCAAAGTATATTCACTATCGCCTGTCTGGTAAGCTCCATATATTTTAGTTGCCGAATCAATGATATAAAAATAAAATACAACTTTTAAACCTAGTTTCATACTTATTGTTGCATTTCCAATATGTTCCATTGATTGAACTACAGGTTTAAGACCACCTAAAAAATCTTTTCCTCTGACACCAGAATTATCATTCACAATATTTTTTAAAGTTTTAGCAAGCTCTCTATTTTGTATAACTAGCGTAAAGTTTTGAGATAACGACTTTTCAATTCTCTGATATATTTCATAATTTTTTCTTCTAAAATCAGAACCATGCTTATTATTACCCTCTTTACTTTTATTTCTAATTTCTTCTGTTTTGGCTTTTTGTAAGGCTAAAAAGTCTGAATCTAACTGTTTCAAAAGATTTTCATTAAGAAGTTTAACTCTTTCTTGCTCTACATCTATTTTAATATTATCTAATTTTTCTTTAGATTGTGAAGCGTAGGTAGAAATCGCATTCAACGATTCTACTTCTTTATTTATTGTTACTGAACCACAGTAACTTTCTTTATGCCCTTGAACAGTTTTTTCATATTCAATTTTTGCAATTTGAGCTTCTTTTGCTAGTAATACATAATTCATTAATAACTCAAAGTTATTAGCAAAAAAAATAGGATCAAACCCTTTTTTCAAACATAAACTTTGATATATTTTCTCAGCATCTAAAGCTAATTTTTTATACTCAGTTAACTCAGGTGAACTCTTTTTATTTGTTACAAGTACTATTTGTCCTGGTTTAATATTTTTATTCAAGTTTAAATCTTGTAAATCACTAATATGTGCATTTGCATGTCTAAAAATATCCAACTCACTTCGAGTTGGAACTTTTTTATATATTAGTTTTAAAAGCGAATCAAATGTCTGTTCTTTTTTTACGAGAAGCCAACCAACCTCAGCGTTCGTAGATATTGATAACTCTTTAATATGGTTTGTGTTTTCAGAATTCAAAGATTCTGTCGACTTTAAACTTGCTTTATCGAATTTTATAGTAGCATCCGCTTTATAATGCTTTAAAATATACCCATTAAACCATTTTGAATTCAAATAAACATCTATTTGGACTTTCTCTGACGAATCATTAACAATAATAGGTATAGTTTTATTTTGATTAAACATAAGATATTTGGAAGTATAGATAATTTTACTTGCATTTTTTTTAGTAATTTTATATTTAAAGTTTTTAATAGTTAAATTATCTAGCACTTTTTCGATATAAAGTTGTGCAATTCGAGGAACTTCATATTTGGCCATCATTCTCATCCTTCGAACTAAAGTCTTCTATCTGATTTGATAAAACATGTAGTGCATACCCTTCTTTCTTATCAGAGTAGATAACACTTGTGTAGCCTTTATCGTCAGTAACACCATAATGAGTGTGCCCTAACTTATCAATTAAAACATATGCCGTATTTGTCAAGATTTCATTCGTTTCCTTGTCTCTAACTTCAAATCTTAGATTATATATTCCTACTTTAGGTATTATTGGTATGTTAGGAGTAACATTTTCACCGCTAATAAACTGATGCTGCCCTGCCTTACTTTCAAACTTGCCACTAGTGGTTGGAAATATTCCCAAGCCATTGAGTTTTACTTGAGAGCCACCTGCGGTTAGATTAATTTCATTCGGACTGGTGATATAAATCGTATCTTCAGTGGAAATAATTTGCACACCCTTTCTTGCAATCAGATCAGCACCATCCCCTTGGGCTTGAATCTCGATCTTACCTTTCCCTGCATACAGTCGTGCCCCTTCTTGCGCTGTAAATAAACTGATCTTTTTGCTGGCATGTCCGATGATGCTGTCTTGCGTGCTGGTGTTAATGCTTCCTTGTGCAATTTGGTTGATCTGTCCATCTGCACTGAG
>NZ_FOBK01000012.1:0-108453 GCF_900109815.1 Acinetobacter sp. DSM 11652 | reverse complement strand
GCTCAATTAGGGGCACTTTGCCTTTCAAATCTTTGTGCAACAAAGCCATTCAGAAGATATCATCTGGAGAGAAGGTGATGATGCCACAAAAGAAGAGTATTAGTTTTTGGGAGTGGGTGATGTTGATCCGTTAGTAAATTGAGGCTATATAAATGAATAAATTTCTCACATATATTTTTCTAACTCTACTTTGTTTTTACTCAAATGTTACAGCATCAAATATAATTAAAGAATCAAATCGTGAGGCTATTGTGATAGATAATCAAAATTTCTGCACTGTTTTGAATGAGATATTTAAAGTATCTGAAAGTCAGAATTTAAATAGTGCTAAAAATTTAGGACCATTTCAATTGCACGTTCTCAAAGATGGTCGTCCTTCTAATTTGGGTATGTATAAATTATCAAAGAGTATATTGGGTACTCCTGGTAAAATTGTGGTGTATCTAGATGGTGGAGTTGCAAGTGAGATGATTTTATCACCTAATGCAAGGCATCACTTCAAAAATGATTTAATTTTAAATGCAAATTGCATTAATAATCTTAATATCAAATATATAAATACAGAGCTAAAAAATAATCAAGATTACATATATGTACATGTATTTTCAATCAATCTAAATACTAAGAAAGTAGTGATGAGATTTTTCTCAAACATAGAATTCAAAGGCAATGATCTGAGTTTTAACCGATTAACTTTAAAAATTGATTGATAAATTAACGAGAAAAAGCTCTTTAGCGGGGTTTTTAAAAAGACATTACATATTCGAATAGCTCACATTACCCGGACCTTCATGTACAACCTAAGTAATTTTTTATAACGGATCTTTAGTTAAGATTAATTTGGCTGCGGAAAAATATCAACGTTTAATTTTGGAGGATAAAGGGCGTGCCTTTTTACATCAGGAATTAAAACTAATAACGGGGTGGAGTCAGAGCAAAGCAAACTTTCTCTTTGGAATACATCCAAGTAGTAATGAAGGAAAAAATAACGATTTTTTTAACAAAAGTTTTAATATGAAAAATTATCTGAGTTTAATTTTTGGATTTTCGATATGTTGCCTATTATTGGCTTGTACTCCAAATACGAAAAGTAAAGGAAATGAAATCATGCCACCACAAAGTGCTATTTTACATTTTGGACAGCAAGGATTAAAAGACTTTACTCAATACAGTAATGCGCCAATAGACCGCCAACCTGCGGGGATGAATTTTTTGTCACTAGATTGGAGACCGCCCAAACTGGGACAGGTTAAAATTGTGACTGAACAAAGTAACTTTGAAATTGATAATGTTATTAGCGTAATGGGGACGCAAATTGCACGAATGGGCAATGATGGTGTTTTGATTATGGATGTAAACGCTAGTTTACATGCTAATGAATATACGACTAGAGAAGATGCATATCAGGCTTATGTAAAACTTATGAAGCAAATGAGTGAGAAAAACTGGAAGCAGTATTTTTTACCTTATTCGGAACGTATAGATAAACAAGATAATTTAAAATATATGAGTCAAAACATGGGAGAGGTTATTGACCCTAGCTATATTTTAAGTTTTAAAGAGTGGCAAGAAATGATGGATCTGACTAATGGCCATATGTATTTTAATTTATATAATAGTAATATTAATTTGGGGATATCTCTTTCTAAAACATATAAAGATGATAAAAAAGAACAGTATATGCTGAGATACAGTTTTGAGCATTTTAGATATACTGGTTTTAATGCTATTTCTAACTCAGATGAAATGACAGCAGAACAGTTAAAACAAGCCTTTTTAGATGAAAGGAGGGAAAATGAAAAAGATCGTAAATTTAAGGAACAAAAAATTAAACTGGAAGGCTATCATATTGATGGCAGCTATGTAGACCCTGATGTTTGGCAATATATGAGATAGGATATTTGGTGGGCTTTGTTTCACAAAGTTGTTTGTTAGGTTTAATTTAGCAATATAATTGTGAGACGAGTAAGCCCACACCTAAAATCTATTCGACATCCAACTGGCCTAATTACAATAAAAAGTTTTAATTAATCGTGGAAATATTTCGATTTGTTTCGATCTTCAGACTCAATGGTGCACAAAATTACTGCAGTAGTTTCGCTAAGAAAAAATGCAAACCTTGGAAAGATAAAACTGAGTTCCTAGAACGTAATGAGTTACTTCGAATAATTCACTGTTTAGGTTTAGGAAGAACCATATGGAAATAATGGTTGGGTTATCACCGTCGCAGTTTGGTGGAAACCAAGATGCATTGCATCAAATTATTAGGAGATAAGCTGACAGCATGACATTTTTAAAGTCACGTCAATGAAATGCATACGCGTGTGGCACAGTTCTAAATGGATCTACGGAATTAGGTAAATCTCACACCCAAGTTGCCATTTAAATTTGAATGGCTTGGGGGAAACTTAGCTTTTGAGTATTTATATAACAAAGCTTCTAATGAACACAGTGCGCACATTTCGAAAAATATTTAAGAAAGACATGAAAAATTATTAATACCGTATAGGAAAGAACAAAATCACAAATAGATAGGGTCGTAGAAACACGAAAGGCTTTAGAAAAGTATCAGCAATATTTGGATATAGTAAAATTAATAACTTCAAATCTAAAGTAAATGGGTTATTTGTTAATAGTGGTGATGAATCAATTATATATCAAAATTATTATTGTAGCTGACTTGTTTTTAATAATTTAGTAAATAGGTTGCATCGCTTTAACGATAACTAAAAATAGTTAAAGGTGAAGTAATAGATAATATTAGTGGTTTTTTATTTGATATATTAGATATTTTTCGCAAATCAAATTAGGTAATCCGAAAGAAATAGTAGGTTTCAAAGTATTTATTTGGGGTAAAATTTATGATGAAAAAATCATGAATTTATCTGAATTATGTAGTCAAATTTTCGGAATTTATGTTTTGAGTAGATAATTATGAAAAAAATTAATATATTGGGAATTATATTTTTCAGTATTTTTATAATGGCATGCAGCCACAAGCTTGCTTTTGATAAAATTGATCTTAAGCAAGCTGAATTAAATAAATACTATAAAGAGACAATAAAAATTGAAGATATTAATATTTTAGATATCAATTTTTATACAAATTTGCCTAGTAACTCGGGACTTGATATTACAATTGAAGGAGAGCCTCCATTTGATAAAAACTTAATAAGTATACAAGGTGTTCCAAAAGTTGAAGGTAGTTACGAAATTATAATTAAAGGTGAGTTTAGGGGCGGTATTATGGGTGGAGTCACCGATTTTAATAAAAAATATGATTTAATTATAAAATAATATTATTAATATCTTGGGTTGTGTTTTTATATAGTATATTACGGTCTATTATAGATGGCTTTAGAAGGAACATTACTTAAAATAAATTGAATAACAATCTTATTGATTAGCCATTTTATCTAAATAATATAAAAAAACCCGCTTTCGCGGGTTTTTTGATCTCAAACGAGATTACATATTCGGATAGTTCGGACCACCCGCACCCTCAGGTACAACCCAAGTAATGTTTTGTGACGGATCTTTAATATCACAAGTCTTACAGTGAACACAGTTCGCAGCATTAATTTGGAAACGCTTAGAACCATCATCATTTTCCATGATTTCGTATACGCCAGCAGGACAGTAGCGCTGAGCAGGCTCATCCCATTGAGGAAGGTTAACGTTTACTGGAATTGATGGATCAGTTAATTTTAAATGCGCTGGTTGATTTTCTTCGTGTACTGTATTTGAAACAAACACTGAAGATAAACGGTCAAATGTAAGCTTACCATCTGGTTTTGGATAGTTTGGTTTGAAGTTCACAGCATCAACAGTTTTTAAAGCACTGTAGTCAGGTGTCAAATCACGTAAAGTGAACGGAACTTTAAATATATTTTGATCGATAAAGTTGAATGCACCACCGAAGAATGTACCAAACTTATGCATTGCAGGGCCAAAGTTACGAGCATTATATAACTCTTCTTTTAACCAACTGTTGTTAAATTTCGCTGTATATGACGTTAACTCTTTAGCAAAGAAATCTTCGCCTTCTGTCACACGAGCAATTGCAAGGTCGCCGCCTTTTTCTACACCAGCTTTAATTGCTTCAAATACAGCCTCACCACATAACATGCCTGATTTCATAGCAGTGTGTGAACCTTTAATTTTTGCAAAGTTCAAGAAGCCAGCATCATCACCAATTAAGCTTCCACCTGGGAAGGTGAATTTAGGAAGAGAGTTAAAACCACCTTTAACTACTGCACGTGCACCGTAAGAAATACGTTTACCGCCTTCCAATACATCTTTAATTAATGGATGTGTTTTCCAACGTTGCATTTCCATGAATGGATACATATGAGGGTTTTGGTAAGATAAGTCGACAATCATACCCAATGATACTTGGTTATTTTCAGCGTGATATAACCACCAACCACCAGATGAACCAGTTTCAGTTAAAGGCCAACCTGCACCGTGCATGACTTTACCTGGTTTGTGCTTCGCTGGATCGATTTCCCAAAGTTCTTTAATACCGATACCGTAATGCTGAGGATCAGCATCTTTATCTAAGCCGAATTGAGCAATTAGGCGTTTACCTAAATGACCACGGCAGCCTTCAGCGAATAACGTGTATTTCGCATGGAGCTCATAGCCTGGGGTAAAGTTATGTGTTGGCTCACCATCTTTACCAATACCCATATCACCTGTTTGGATACCTTTTACGGTACCATCAGCATGATACAGAATTTCCGCTGCTGCGAAGCCCGGGAAAATGGATACTTCAAGCTCTTCAGCTTTTTGTCCTAACCAGCGTACAACGTTACCCAGAGAGATGACATAGTTACCGTCGTTGTGCATTGTTTTAGGCACAAAAGCATGAGGCATTTTTTGAGATTTTTGATCTGAAAGAAGGAAGTATGTTTCATCTTCTGTAACAGGTACGTTTAAAGGTGCACCTTCTTCTTTCCAATTTGGGAACAATTCATTAATAGCGCGTGGTTCAAGCACTGCACCAGAAAGAATATGCGCACCTACTTCAGAGCCTTTTTCAACGACACATACAGATAAATCGTTGAGGTTGTTTTCAATTGCAAGTTGACGGATTTTGATCGCAGCTGAAAGACCCGCAGGGCCCGCTCCAACGATTACAACGTCAAACTCCATCGATTCACGTTCGATGTGTTCCATAAAGGACTCCTCATAAAGTAAAGGGTGGCAACCGATAATTCCGACGGTGCTGCCATGAGTGTTCTTAGTTGCAGGTACAATTTTGCTCTCGTACCTTTTATATATTTTGCGCTAGTATAGGTTCAAACCTTGATCAAGCCAATTGGCTGAGTCGCTTTATTTTCCGTCAGCAGGGCATAAACCATGGTAAAACAAAATGATTCTATAACAGCACAGCCTGATTCACTTGTACCTGATGATAAAAACTTAATCAATATCGTACAATATCTAAAAGATGCACAGTCAAGTCACAAAAGGTCAATCCCACCTCTTGAACAATGGAACCCAAAGCATTGTGGCTCAATGGATTTGAAAGTAAAAGCGAATGGTGAATGGTGGCACGAAGGTCAATTGATTAAAAGACAAAGCCTCATTGACCTATTCTCGACAGTACTGTGGAAAGAAGACAACAAATTTTACTTAAAAACACCCGTTGAGCAAATCGAAATTGAAGTCGAAGATGAACCTTTATTGGTCAATCAGGTAGATCAAGTCGAGATTCAAGGGCTTTCCTATCTACAGCTAACAACGACCACTCAAGATCTCATTATTGTGGATCAAGATCATCCAATCTTTATGCGTGATTTTCAAGGAGAGATGCGTCCTTACGTGCATGTGCGTTTCGGCATCAACGCATTGATACAACGTTCAGCTTTTTTTCATTTAGTTGAAATGGGGGAGTTGAGCGAAAATGAGCAAGGTGAATCAGTTTTGAATTTAAAAAGTGGTAATCTGCTATTGCAATTAGGGACTTGAGGTTTAAGCTTAGCCCATTCATTTAAGCATTATAAAAGTAGTCGTTGAGATGTCTGCAATTTTACCCCAACCGAGCTCTAATGAGCCTATGCCTCATGCACTTGAACATGCCCCTATTGGTATTTTCGACTCGGGTATTGGTGGTTTATCAGTTGCATTGGAAATAGCAAAATATTTACCCAATGAGCATATCCTTTACTATGCAGATACAGCTCATGTCCCTTATGGTCCGCGCGAAGATCAAGATATTCGTCAGCTCACAGCACATGCAATCGAGTGGTTGTATCGTCAAGGATGTAAAGTTGCGGTTGTTGCGTGTAATACGGCATCAGCTTTTAGTCTGGATTACTTAAGGACGCATTATGGTGAGCGATTTCCGATCATTGGGTTGGTTCCTGCGTTAAAACCTGCAGTGTTACAGACACAGTCTAAAGTGGTGGCTGTATTGGCGACTCCAGCGACTTTTAGAGGCCAGTTAATCAAGGATGTAATGCAGAATTTTGCAGATCCTTTAGGCGTTAAAGTTCATCAAGTCACCAGTTTGGATTTGGTTCCTTTCGTGGAAGCTGGGCAACAAAATTCGCAAGCCTGTATTGCAACATTACAACGAGTACTTGATCCCGTCATGCAAGATCAAGCCGATTATTTGGTGTTGGGTTGTACGCATTATCCATTTTTAAAATCTGCAATTGAGCATCTTTATGCAGAGCGACTGACTTTGGTTGATTCTGGATTTGCTGTTGCACGCCAAACAGCAAGAGTCCTTATCAAAAATAAATTCAATGCAACTCAACCATATGACAAATCAGTGCAGTTGCGTTGTGTCGTCAGTGGCGGAAATGCGCTTGAACTTCAGCCTGTACTTCAAAATATGATCGGGCATGAAATACTATGGTCAATTGAAAATTTAACTGATACATTCGAAGAAGAATGATCAATATCAAGCTATATATTTTAAGCCTTATGAGTAAGGCATTTTTACCTAGATGCAGGATTGGATTAAGGCATGCTAGATAAGCGTTACCAAGTGTTTATTACAACTTCTGGTAAAGAGATGCAGCCAGAGCGTATGGTTGTGTCTCAAACGCTGATCGGTATGGGTTTTTTTTCATGGGGTTTAGAACAAAGAACACCTGTAACAACCGCTTTTGCACGCCGTCAAATTGATGATTGTGATTATGTACTTCTGCTTTTAGGAAGCCAGTATGGCGAGCAATCTGTCTCTGGTATTAGTTACATGCACTTGGAATATATCTATGCAGTGACTAAGCAAAAGCCCATTATTGTATTTATGCATGAACAGCCAGAATCGCGTGAGGAGCATTTACGAGAGCGTGAAGCGGATCTTCAACAGCGCTTTCAAAATTTCCGGCAACAGATCATTCAAGAAGTTGATCAGGTCGTATTTTTTAAAAGTGCTCGTGAATTAGAGCTTGCACTCAGGTCTCATATGCCTCAAATGCTTGAGCGTTACCCAGTTTTGGGTTGGGTAAGACCACAAAGCATTCAAGCAAAACAAGATGAGATTGATCGATTAAGAGCTCAGTTGGCACAAGCAAAAATGGAACAAGCCAAATCTGAAATCGATCCTTTTCTATCTTTGCCTAGAATAGAGTGGGATGATCAATTCAGTTTTGATTATCGTATGCATGCCTATGTTGATAGTCATTTTAAAGAAATTATTTGTATACGTTCCATGCGATGGCATGAAATTTATGCTGTTCTTGAGTCTCAATTTTCCCAAGCAACACCAGAAGATTTTTATTCTAAAGTGTTGAATCAGTATTTGACTGATACGGGGCTGGTCGATGCTCAATTGCAACTTCCTAAGGCACATATGGTATCTAGAGCACAGATTAATGTACGTGCATTGCATACCATCAAGCAACAAATGCGTAATAATGAATGGATCGTTCCTGTAGGACGAGATGATCGTCAGCGGATGTTATGGAAATGCATGAATAAATAGATCAAGTTCATATGATAGTTTTTCTCTTTCATTCACATTTTAAAAAGCAATCATAAAATTACGCCGAATTTACTTAGACTCTGATAAAGTATTTCTTAATTAAACAGTGAATTGATGTGGATCAGATGTCTGAGTTAAAGCCGAAAATCACCGTAATTATTGCCAACTTGGGAACACCAGATGCCCCTACAGTGCCTGCGGTACGAACTTTTCTAAAACAGTTTTTATCTGATCAGCGTGTGATTGAGATTCCATCGTTTTTGTGGAAAATTATCTTACATTGTTTTGTTTTACCATTTCGACCAAAGCATGTTTCTGAAGCATATGCGCAGGTGTGGAATGGAGATTCCCCTATGCGTGAAATTCTGTTGAAGCAAACAGATTTAATCCGTCAAAAAGTTATTCAAGATTATCCAGATTTTGATGTTCAGGTCGTTCCTGCGATGACTTATGGTCATCCTAGTATTCATGAGGTTCTAAAAAAACTTACTCAGACACCGCAAGATCACGTCATTTTATTTCCACTTTTTCCTCAATATTCAGCGACATCTACAGCACCATTGTATGATGCATTGGCGAAATGGGTTTTAACGCAGAGAAATTTACCTGGCTTAAGTTTAATACGCGATTATTATCAACATCCAAAATTTATTCAGGCTTTGGCAAAGAGTGTTCAGGTTTTTCAGGCGCAACACGGTAAAGCGGAAAAATTATTAATGTCTTTCCATGGGATTCCTCAGCCTTATGCAGATAAAGGTGATCCATATGCCGACCGTTGTAGAGTTACAGCGAAAAAAGTCGCAGAGGCTCTGGGATTACGTGACGATGAATGGGCTATCAGCTTCCAATCACGATTCGGTAAACAAGAGTGGGTCAAGCCATATACAGATGCGTTGCTGACTGAGTGGGGACAACAAGGAGTTCAATCTGTCCATGTGCTCAGCCCTGCTTTTTCAGCAGATTGCTTAGAGACTTTAGAGGAGTTGGCTGTGGAAAATGCCGAAACCTTTAAAACAGCGGGCGGGAAAGACTATGCCTATATTCCAGCGTTAAACACTGATGCAGCACATATTGATTTGTTGGTCGATTTAGTAGAAGCTCAACTGGATGCACTCAAGATTACCCTCCAACATTCTGCGTAAATTTAAAGGTTCCTATGCTTCAAGTTAAAATTATTCCTGTGACAGCATTTCAGCAAAATTGTTCATTGGTTTGGGATCAAGAGACCAAAGAAGCTGTGTTAATTGATGCAGGTGGTGAGCCTGAAAAAATTATGCAAGTTGTGCAAGAGTTAGACTTAACAGTGAAGGAGCTATGGTTAACTCATGGTCATCTTGATCATGCTGGTGCGGTCGGAGCATTGGCGAGAGAGTGGGGTATTCCAGTAATTGGTCCTCATAAAGAAGATGCATTTTGGTTAGATATGATTCAGGAAGTTTCAGCACGATATGGGTTTCCGATACCTGAACCTGTTGTGGTTGATCAGTGGCTTGAAGGTGGTGAAACTTTAAAACTAGGGGATGAGTCCTTTGAGGTTCGATTCGCTCCCGGTCATACGCCTGGCCACGTCATGTTCTATAATGCTAACTATGGCTTGTTATGGACTGGAGATGTTCTTTTCAAGGGTTCAATTGGTCGAACAGATTTTCCCAAGGGAAATCATCAACAGTTGCTGGATTCGATTGAGAGAGAATGTTTTAGTTTGCCAGATGAAACACAGTTTATTTCAGGGCATGGTCCAATCAGTACCATTGGCTATGAGAAAAAGTTTAACCCGTTTGTGGCAGGTAAAGCTGGTTAATTAAAAACGAAAAAAGTGATCTCGATTGATGTCATTCAATTCCCAAAAGAGAAGGGCAGCGGCTAACACAAATAGTGCAGAGATTAAAATCAAGACGAAATCATGTTGATAAATGCCTAGACCTGCAAAAAGGAAGCCTAGGCAAGATAAAATTATACTGAGTGTGAATGTGAATTTATAAAGTCTCATGTATTTATGAAAGTAGAATTGTTGTTTTAATGTGATTGTAATCACAATATCACAACATAAACTTAAATAAAATCACATTTATTGAGTTTTCTTAAAAAAGCTAATTTTTTTTGTTTGTGTAAATATAATTGAATTATTCTTTTAATATTGAGCAAAGTTGGCATTATTCATGATATTCCCCTTGATCAGCTTGAGGAGAATCCTGTGTCGGAAGGCGATATTCATCATTTGCCCAAGCCCCTAAATCGATAAGTTTACATCGTTCAGAACAAAATGGACGAAATTCATTGCCAGTCCATTGACTAGGCTGTCCACAGCGTGGGCACGGAAATGTTTTTGGCATAAATGAATCCTAGTAAAATAAAACAGCTAAAATAGGCAAAAGCATCTAGAGTTGCTAGACTTGTCGCGTTTTCATAAGTTTGATCTGATTATGCCGATTCGTCAATTTCAAGCACAGCGTATGCATGCGCCACGCGACTTTCAACCGATTCTAGCTGAACCACTATGTGTTGAGATTGGGGCGGGTAAAGGTAAACATGCTTTATTGTTTGCGCAACAAAATCCGCAAAGACAACTAATCGCGATTGAACGAACTAGAGAAAAATTTCTAGCGATGCAAAAACAGCATCAACTAGAGGGACAAACCAATTTGCGACCTGTACATGCAGATGCAATCCCTTGGATCGTACATGCGCTATTTCCACAGCAAGTTGAAGATTTTTTTATTTTATATCCGAATCCTGAACCTCATAATCCAGCGCAACGTTGGTTGAATATGCCTTTTTTTGAATTTTTACTGTCTCGATTGCAACCGAATGGTACGATCACTTTAGCCAGCAATATTCCTGAATATATTGACGAGGCAGAGCAACAACTGCTTAATGTTTGGAACCTTTCTTATGTTAAAGAACGAATCTCTTCAACTTCGGCAAGAACGCATTTTGAAGTAAAGTATCTAGAGCGTGGTGAATTATGCCAGCAGTTGATTATTCAAAAACCTGAAGCGTACCAAACTCGCTTCGATCACTTTATGCCTCTGCAAGGGCAAATGCCGATCTCTTCTGAAAATCAACAAACGAATAATCTATGAATTTGGAATATTCAAAGCGAATCGCAATCGTAGGCGCAGGTCCAGCAGGTTTAATGGCTGCTGAAGTTTTATCTGCTCATCCTGCATTTGAAGTTCATATTTTTGAACAAAAGCCTTCAGCTGCACGTAAATTTTTGATGGCAGGTAAAACAGGTTTAAATATTTCTCATGCCGAACCTATCGATCAATTTATTGGTCGTTATGATCATGCCGAATGGCTTGCACCTTGGGTAAAAAAATGGGATGCGCGTTGGATTCGAAATTGGATGAAAAACCTAGGGATTGAATCCTATGTTGGAAGCTCTGGTCGTATATTTCCCAATGAAATGAAAGCAGCTCCATTACTGCGTGCTTGGTTAAAAAGTTTAGTAGATACCAAAGTCAATTTTCATTATCGGCATCAAATTACCGCGCTTAATCAAAATGAACTGACAGTTTTTGATACTCAATCCAATTCAATACGAACTGAGCAATTTGATGCGATTGTATTGGCGTGTGGCGCTGTGTCATGGGCACAGTTGGGCAGTGATGGGGCTTGGCAGTCATGGTTAGCTAAAGAAGAGTTAAAAGCGTTTTCCCCGAGTAATGCTGGTGTAGTCAGAGCTTGGTCTTCGTATATGGAACCTGTATTTGGCTCGCCACTCAAACGAGTTGAAGCTTGGGTGGATCATCAGCCCAAAGCTAAGGGTGACATCGTGATCACCCATTATGGTTTGGAGAGTGGGTTGGTCTATAAGCATGGTCGGGCACTTCGAACACAATTGCAATATCAAGATTCTATGGTTTTAAATTTAGATTTACTGCCAGAATTATCTGAGCATGAAATCATCTCTAAACTTAAGAATGCTAAGAAACAAAGTATGAATAATATTTGGCGAAAATTGGGATTAGACAATGCAAAGTCAAATTTATTACGTGAATTGACCTCAAAGCATGATTGGGCGATTGCAGAGAAAATGGCTCAGCATATTAAACATTTATCTATCAAACTAGACGGTTTTAGACCCATTGAAGAAGCCATTAGCTGCGCAGGTGGTGTACGGGAAATTGCCTTGACTAAACAGTTACAGTTGAAAAGTAATCCAATTGTTTTCTGCTGTGGAGAGATGTTGGATTGGGATGCCCCGACAGGTGGTTATTTACTTACAGCGTGTTTTGCAACAGGTCGTGCAGCAGGATTAGGTGTAATTGAATACCTAAATAAAACTGTTGAAAAAGACTAGCCAAGCGCTAGTCTTTATTTATGATTATTTCGCAGTGAGTGCATTTCCTTCAAATTTAATGCCATCCCATCCATGAATCATGAATTGACGGATATTTTGATGATCTGATGCTTCAGGTGTCGCCAGAACAGAAGCGTAGTGTTCTGCAAAAAGCTGTAATGTTTGTTCTTGAGAAAGACCATTTAATTTGGCAAAGGAAAAAACTTTAGCACTCCCTTGATTTTCATTACTGGCATTATATTGTTGACCATTACTAAATGCGGTTGGCGTATGTGTATAACCTGCTTCAATAAATGAAATTACGTCGGCAAATTTTGCTTCGCCATTTTTTAATTGTTCCAATAATGCTTGAGCCATAATTGAGTCCTTACACGTTTAAATTTGCTACATCTTAACGAAAAAACGCGTGAATCCAAGACAATAATTCGTTACTTTTTAAGGTAAAAATATGATCAATACACGAGAACGGACATAATATGAGTTGGTTATGGGTAGCATGTGGTGGAGCGATTGGTGCAACACTTCGATATATGACCAGTATGTGGTTCATGCAAAATGCAGATCAATTTCCATGGGCAACTTGGATTGTGAATATCTTGGGCTGTGTTCTAGCAGGGGGATTTTTTGCATTCAGTTTACAATATCCTGTATTACAACATGAGGCTCGCCTATTTTTTATGGTTGGCATATTAGGTGGTTTTACCACATTCTCTAGTTTTGGCTTGGAAACTTTTCAATTGATAAAATCTGGGCAATACAATTTGGCACTGATGTATGTTGTGAGTAGTATCATGATTGGACTCTTGGGATTGGTTTTGAGTTTTTTCTTTACTCAATTTTATTTAACCCATAAATAACGATAAGAATAAAAAAAAGCCTAAATTGGAGGAGTAAATTTAGGCTTTAAAATAGTGAGAGTCGAAATTATTTTTATTTACGTTTAAAGCGACCGAAACGCTTATTGAAACTTGCCACACGTCCTTCATTATTAGCTTGACGGACTTCACCAGTATAGAAAGGGTGCGAAGCACTTGAAATATCTAGCGTGACATAGGGGTAAGTTTTCCCTTGATATTCTTTGGTTTGCTTTGACTGAATCGTACTACCGATGATGAAATACTGATCTGCGTTGGTATCATGAAACAGTACTTCATGGTATTCAGGATGAATATTGGGACGCATGGAAACACTCCGAATTATTTATATTTTGTTATAATATAACATAACAACAATGAGCATTGTAAGGTCTTGTTAATTTTTCAATTAGGAACGAGCGTTTCAAACAAATCATTGAGATTGTCATCGACTTTTAAGTTAATCAGATTCCAATAGTGTCCAGAAATAGTACGATTGACCATTAATGTGTCTGGAGAGGGCTTAAATGTATCCCAATACTTAAGTGATTTTTTCACTAAAATGACGCCATCATGATGAGATGAGTTTTCAGCAAAATTGTATTGAGTGGTAAGGGGTCTGAGCAACACTTCTAACCATTGTTTGTAAAGTTCCTCAGGGAATTTTCCTGTTTCAGCAAGAGCATCCAATGCGAATAAATGCTGTTCAATCTCTTGGATATTTTCAGCACGACCAGCGCGAACTAATTTTTTAAATCGATCCACCAGTTCAGCAGATAAGGTTTTAACACCACCGAAATCATAGATGATGACACTACCATCGGAGCGGAAAGCAAAATTGCCAGGATGCGGATCACAATGAAAACGTTTTAGATAGAAAATCTGATGACCAAGAGCTTGAATTAGTCGACGACCAATTTCGTTGCGTGTATCAAGCGGCCAAGTGCTTGCGGTTTCAATATTGTCACCTGCTTCTAAGCTCAATGTTAGAACTCGTCTGCTGGAATAATCTTTGAACACTTGTGGGATAATAATTTTAGAATCCAATGCTTGATGGAAGGTTCTAAATACCTCTAAATTCTGCGCTTCAATTTCATAGTTGAGCTCTTCGTGTAAGCTGTCTTGAATTTCTGCAAATAATCGATCTTGTAATTTTTTATCGACTTTTAGTACACCCATCAAACGTAAGGCCAAGCGAACTTGTTTTAGATCGCTTTCGCATGCTTCATCTACGCCTGGGTACTGTACTTTTACAACGACTTCTTGGCCATTTTTTAAGGTGGCTTTATGAACTTGCCCAATCGAAGCTGCTGCAAAAGGTTGTTCATCAAATGTTTTAAAAACATCTAACAGTGGCTGACCAAGTTCTTTTTCTACTTGTTGCTTGATTTGTTGGAAGGGCATCGCAGGGGCTTGACGTTGTAATTTAGCAATAGCCTTCGCGACTTCAGGCGGGAAAATATCTTTATATTGTGATGCAATTTGACCAACTTTCATTACAGCACCTTTCATTTCCCCAAGGGTATCTGCAATTTGAACACCAATGTCTTGAAATAGCTTACTTCGTGCTTCGTTTTTTTTATCATCATCTGCATTAAAGGTGCGGATAGAGTTGGACACGGTTTTAGTAGCAATACTTGCAGTCATACCTGCGAGTTTCATGAAACGACGGCCGGGAGAGCTCGCTTTGTTTGCCATGAGTTGAGAACCTCGATTCATTATTTTCATCTTCTGATTTGATCATAGGCGACAAATCAAAAGATGCATATTTGAAATTGTTAATGAGTTGTAAGTAAATCATTGGCATAAAAAAATAAATCCCGATCATTCGGGATTTATAGTTCATGATGATTGACTACGCTCAAGCCGCTGATTATTCATATATAAACGTCCGAGTAAGAGTACACAGGCAATACTTAACCCCACGATCAATCCAATCCATACACCCGCGGGACCAATATTGGTGAATCTAGAGAGATATACGCCTACAGGAAACGCAATCACCCAATAGGCAAGCATAGTAATCCACATAGGACCCTTCGTATCTTGCATGCCTCGTAGACATCCTGCAGCACTGATTTGCCAAGCGTCCATCAGTTGGTAAGCAACAGCGAATAGCACCAAGTAAACCGCAATTTGAGTCACCAATACATCAGAGGTATACAACGCGACAATTTGATGGCGGAAGACCCACAATAAAACCATGGTCATTACTGCCAGTACAGTACCTGTTGCTAAACCCAACCATTGGACTTTACGCATAGATTGGTAATCCTTTTCACCATAATACGTTCCCACTCGGATGGTAAGTGCGATCGCGAGAGACATCGGGATCATAAATAATTGTGACGTAATGGAGATGGCAATTTGATGCGCTGCAACCGTAATTTCACCCAATGGACTCAATACAATTGCAGCGGTACTGAAAATACTGACCTCAAAGAAGATAGCCAAACCAATTGGGAAACCTAAAGCAAGGATGCGTTTTAACCAGTAGCGATCAATTTTTTCAAAATGACTAAAGGGTTGGGTTTTTTGATATGCCTGATTATTCAAGATATACAATGCCAACGTGATCAGCATCAGCCACTGTAGAATTGCCGTTGCAAATCCACATCCAGCACTTCCTAATGCAGGAATTGGACCTAAACCATACATAAACACAAAATTAAGCGGAATAAGTACGACTAAGGCCATTAAACTGATCACAGTCACTGGGCGTGGATTACCAATCGCCTCAGAGTATCCTCGTAGTGCAGCAAACATGGTGACTGCTGGCATACCGAATCCAATCGCATGTAAGAATAGGCCAGCTTTAGGGTGAAGTGACTCTGGAACGCCAAGAAGAGGAAGCGTATAGGGGAGAATCTGTAAGACTAGACCAGCAATAATCCCGAGAACTAAAGCAACCCATAATGCTTGTCGTGTAATAGTGGCAATTTTCTCTGGAGTCCTCGCACCGTTTGCTTCAGCAACCAACGGCGTTGTTGCAATCATAATGCCGCTAAATAGCAACATGACAGGAATCCAAAGACCGACCCCGACAGCAATTGCCGCTAAGTCTAATGCAGATAAATGTCCTGCCATAATAGTATCAATCAGTCCTAATCCTGCTTGCGAAAATTGCGTAATCAAGATTGGGATCATGAGATGAAATAGTTTTTTTAATTCATAACTGATGTTGGAAGTTGCAGTCACATTAGACACAAAAATTACTCATCGTTTTTATGTGCTTAGAATGAAGGTTTAGCGTTGTAAAGTGAGAAGCACACCTATAAAAATCACCACGCCACCCAAAATGCGCTGCCAATTAATGGCAATTTTTTCTGTACCTAAAATTCCAAAATGGTCGACTATCATGGACATAACAATCTGTCCAAATATAATTAATGCCGATAAGGTTAAGAAACCTAATTTAGGTGCGGAATAAATACTAATACTGATGGCATAAACACCTAAAAAACCGCCAAGCCAAAGATGCCAAGGAATTTGTACAATTTCGCTCAATTGTGGTTTTTCAGTCTGTTGAAAAAAAACCAGTATTGCGAGAACTATTGTACCAATCAAAAATGATAAAAGTGCAGCTTGTAATGGAGAATATAAATATTCACGTAATTGTGTGTTAATCGCAGTTTGGAAGGTCATTGCGATTCCGATCCCCAGTGCTAAAGGGAGAAAGAATAAAAATTGGCTCGCGACTTTAAACATAAATGTACCCACGTCCTTGTTTTATATTGAGTGTAAAGTAAAAACTGAATCAGTTCTGAGCGTTATGGTGTAGTCATGTTAAAATAAGTTTTTAAGTTTTGAGCTGTACGGTTGGCTACTTTGAATCCACAAGATATTCCATTGTCACTTTATATTCATATGCCGTGGTGTGTGCGTAAATGTCCATATTGCGACTTTAATTCGCATGCAGTACCCAATGGGGCATTGTCCATGGCGTTGGAGAAAGAATATTTACAAGCATTGGTTGAGGATTTCAAAACACAGATAAATTTTGCTCAGGGTCGTCAAATTCATAGCGTATTCATAGGTGGAGGTACTCCTTCTCTCATTTCTGCTCAAGGGTATCAATGGCTATTTGCTCAGCTAAGCGCTTTGATTCCGTTTGAGGATGATTGTGAAATTACCTTAGAAGCCAACCCGGGAACGGTAGAACATGATCCATTTGCAGATTATTTAAAGGCGGGGATCAATCGGTTGTCTTTAGGTGTCCAAAGTTTTAACTCGAATCATCTTCAAAAACTGGGGCGTATTCATTCCAACCAAGATGCAATTTCAGCAATTGGTTTGGCGAAGGATGCAGGCTTTAAGCGAATTAATGTTGATTTAATGCACGGCTTGCCTGAACAAACGCTTGAACAAGCATTACTTGACTTAAAACTTGCCGTAGAGCACGGTGCTACACATATCTCGTGGTATCAGTTAACCATTGAGCCCAATACCGTATTTTTTCGAACTCAACCTATATTGCCTGTCGATGATGTATTAGAAGAAATTCAGGTACAGGGTGAGGCCTATTTAATCGAAAATGATTTTACTAACTACGAAGTGTCGGCTTGGCGTAAAGAAAAACCCTCAGCACATAATTTAAATTATTGGCAATTTGGCGATTACTTAGCGATTGGTGCTGGTGCGCATGCTAAAGTGACGCTAAGTGATGGTGTATATCGTTACCAAAAAACACGATTACCGAAAGATTATCTAGCGAAAGTCCCTGCAGAGCATTTGCAGTTTAAGAAAATTGAAGCTGATGAAATGCCATTCGAATTTATGATGAATGCACTGCGACTTAATCAAGGTGTACCAACCTCATATTATGAAGCTCGTACAGGTTTATCTTTGAAATCAATCCAAGTTCAAATTCAGTCATTGATTGACAGAAAATTAATGGTAGATGATCCAAACCGTTTGTCATGCACTGCTCAAGGACATTTATATTTGAACTCATTGCTTGAGGAGTTTCTGTAAGTTCTATAGTTAAACTCCAATGTAATTTTTAACAGCGAAACTGTTAAATCCATACTTATTTCGCTCCTTTACTGTGAAAATAATGATGAGTTTTTTAATGGTTCTCATCAAGATAGGTAATAAAAATGAAATTAGTTCTAGTGGCTTCAATCTTGGGATTGGCATTCGTTGGTTGTACTGATAAAAACAAAAATAGTGAGCAAATGTCAGAACAAGAGAGACCAGCGTATTTAAATGCTGAAGCTTCTGCGCCTGTTGATCAAGTTGCTCGTGCTGAAGGTGAACAGGTGATCCATTTTACTGGACCAATGGATTTAACATTAGAGCTAAAAACAAAAGACAATTTTCAGACGGCAGAACTCAGGGATAACTCGGATGCGGTTTATCACTTGAAGAGCGCGGTTGCTGCAAGTGGTGTAAAACTTGCAAATAGAGATGGTGTTTCAATTCATTTTAAAAATTTCAATGGTTTGAATGAGGGAACAGTTGAACTCGTGAAAGATAAGCCAATAGAGATTAAAGAGTACCGTGAGCATTAAAATATATGCATTAATTTACAACACCTGATTGGTTGTTCAATCAGGTGTTTTTTAATCCCTTAATTTGAGCGTTGATCTTCAACATATTTTTTTAAATGATTGGCCATTTCCCACTGAGAACCAATAAAACGATACAGGGCTTCAACTTCTTGTTTTGTCGCGTCTTGAATAAATTTATCGTCTAAAGTTACTTCAATAGTTCGTTCAAATTCTGTGCTATTGGCGTTGATACGATCAAATTCATAGGTAATTTTTGAATGGATTGGGACTTGAGCAAATTGTTCTATGGTTGCGATAACAAACTTCTTATCTTTCTCAAACTCAATCACATGCCATTCATTACTCCAATCTTTTATGCCTGGAATCGGGCTGCTAATAAACTCTTTAAAAGTCGTACCTTTTTGAACGCGAATATTCTTAGGCTCGATGGCTTGAGTTGCACCCACATTAATTTTTGGCCAAAGATTCACATTGGTTAAAATATTGAAGACTTCACTCACAGGGCGATGAATAATGACCTCAGCAGATCCACTCGTCGAGTAATTCAAATTCTTTGTTGAATACGTCGTGGTTTGTTGGTGATGTTTAATATCCGATTCAGCGAAGCTATTTGTAGCGAGAAAGACTGCACTGAGTAAAGAGAAGGAGATCAATGTCTTATGCATATTATTTTCCTTTTTGTATATTGATAAAAGCTCATTTGGAATATTTATATCGCTTGATCAAGATACCACTGTTGTATTCTTGCTCTAAATGTAATTTCGTATTCTTAAAGTACAATGGTTTATTGAATTAATAAAAAAAGACCGCCTTGGCGGTCTTTTTCTCTATGAAATCTTAGTAATCAAAACTGAAGTGTTCAGCTTCTAAAGACATTAAAGTTTTCGAAGGGTTAACCATAGATTCAGCATGACCTTGGGCACGTGGAAGTAAACGCTCAAAGTAGAAATCTGCAACTTTGATTTTCGCTTTATAAAACTCAGGAGTTTCTTGACCATCACCTGATGCTAACTTCGCTGATGCCACTGCCGCTTGTTGAGCCCAGTAATATGCCATCATTGCATAACCAGAGAACATTAAGTAATCCACAGAAGCACTTGAAACGATGTCGCGATCTTTGCGTGCAGCAAGCATAATACGTACAGTTAATGCATTCCATTGTGCACAAATCTTAGTTAAGTCCCAAGCAAAACGGCGCATGTATTTATTGCGTGCGTGCTGGCCACAGAATTTTAAGATTTCAGCTGTATAGTCACGAACGACTTTACCTTTAGAAGATAACAGTACTTTACGACCGATTAAGTCTAGTGCTTGAACACCAGTTGTACCTTCGTAAAGCGTTGAAATACGTGCGTCACGAACGATCTGCTCCATACCATGTTCTTTGATATAGCCATGGCCACCAAAGACTTGCATACCGTGGTTTGCTGCTTCTAAGCCTAACTCAGTTAAGAAGCCTTTCAAAATTGGTGTGTAGAAACCTAGTTTATCATCGTAATCATCAAACTTCGCTTGATCACCTTGAGCTAAAGCATCAGTCATCTTGTCAGCTAGCTGTGCAGCATGATAGATCATTGCACGGCCACCTTCAGCAATGGCTTTTTGAGTCAAAAGCATACGGCGAACATCAGCATGATGGATAATTGAGTCAGCTACTTTTTCAGGCTCTTTTTTACCTGAGAGTGCGCGCATTGACATACGTTCTTTTGCATAAGGTAATGCACCTTGGAATGCAAGTTCTGCATGTGCTAAACCTTGAACAGCAGTTCCGATACGCGCCGTATTCATGAAGGTAAACATTGCGTGTAAGCCTTTGTTGACTTCACCAATCAGATAACCCGTTGCAGCATCAAAGTTCAGTACGGCAGTAGCAGATGCTCTGATCCCCATTTTGTGTTCAATAGAACCGCAAGTCACAGGATTGCGTTCGCCTACACCACCATCAGCAGTTGGGATGAATTTTGGAACGATGAATAATGAAATACCACGCGTACCAGCTGGAGAGTCTGGAAGACGTGCCAACACAATATGAATGATATTTTCAGTTAAATCGTGTTCACCCGCAGAAATAAAGATTTTAGTACCTGTGATAGCATAAGTACCGTCACCTTTAGGCTCAGCTTTAGTTTTAACTTGACCCAAGTCTGTACCACATTGTGGTTCAGTTAAACACATTGTGCCTGACCATGTACCAGCAGTGAGGTGAGGCATGTAGGTGTTTTTCTGTTCTTCAGTACCAAATTGCATGATGGTATTCATACAACCCATACTTAAGCCCGGATACATCGTGAAAGACCAGTTTGCTGTACCCATCATTTCTGATTTAATCAGGTTCAGCGACATAGGCAGTGCTTGACCACCAAACTCTTCAGGATACGAAAGACCTTGCCAGCCACCTTGTACAAACTGCTCGTAAGCTTCTTTGAAACCTTTAGGCGTTTTGACTTCGCCATTTTTAAAATGACAGCCTTCTTCATCTCCAGACTGATTAAGTGGAGATAATACATTTTCACAGAAATCTGCAGCACCTTCGATAATCATATCGACAGTATCAGAGTCAGCAGCTTCGCCGTTGCTTAGAGTTTTATAGTGCGCAGGATAATCAAAAACTTCGTTCATTAAGAAACGAATATCACGTACGGGCGCTTTATATGCAGGCATTGAACTTTTCCTAATTTGAATAGAGAAAATACTTGTTAGATGATCCGATTATTGACCTACAACACTAAAAAAACATTGATGTAAGTCACGGAAATAAATGTCAGAATTGCGAATTAATGTTTAGGCTCTTGAATGAATATAAACTGAATTCATTTGTTGTAGTAGGAGTTTATTAGAAAAAATAATATTATTAATACATAAGCTTAGGTTGGTTTTGTTGAGTGGATGATCATATGTTTAATTTGAATTTATTCAATTTGAATATGCACTAAAAATATGTCACTAAAATCAATTCGAAGAGATTTAATCGATATTATAGAGAGAAAAAGTGCAATTTAAAAAATTGCACTGTTCACAAGGCACTAAACGTGTGCAAAAACTAAATAAAATCTTTTAATTCTGGACGCACACCATTCCAAATCGCGAAAGATTCAATCGCTTGTCCAACGAGCATTCCAAATCCTTCTGCAGTCGGAATTCCACGCTGTTTCGCTTGATCAAGGAAAGTGGAAGGTTTGCCATAGGCCATTTCATAGGCATATTTGAATTTTAACTGTTGAGGTAGAGTGATTGCATCGCCAGATAAGCTTGCCGAGGTAGCATTAATAACAATATCAAATTCACCTGCTATGTGATCAAGACCACAAGCGTTTAGCTCTAGATCTGGGACAGCAGGTTGTAAGTCCTGAATCAATTGCTCTGCGCGAGCAACCGTTCGATTAGCAATCATGATTTTATTTACACCAGCTTTATGCAGTGGATAAATCACGCCACGTGTTGCACCACCTGCGCCTAAAATAAGCACGCTTGCTTGCTCAAGAGGCCAATTTAAATGTTGAATGGCTGCAACAAGTCCTTGGCCATCGGTATTGTCGCCATGCAATACACCATCTTTCATCCATAGTGTATTTACTGCTTTTGCAATTTTGGCACGTTCAGTGAGTACATCACATTGTGCAAAAGCTTGTTCTTTAAACGGCACCGTGACATTCAGACCAATACCACCAGCCTTAAAAAATTCATTGATACTCTGTGTAAAACCATCGAGAGGAGCAAGGCGTTTGCTATATTCAAGGATCACCCCAGTCTTTTGTGCGAACGCATGATGAAGCTCTGGAGATCGAGATTGTTCAATGGGATTTCCAATTACGGCAAATTGTTTGCGCATTGCTCTAATTCCTGATGAAGAAGTGGCAAACAATATACGTCAAATGCAGAAAGTTCCCAATATGAACATATTCAATGAAGTGTATTAATGACTTGGGTTACAAATTTCAAATAGGGTATGAAGTAAAATATGCGCAATGTTGAGCAGTAGACCAACAGCTGCAAACACCATCAAGCTAAAACCAAAGCTATCATTGAGTAGTGTTTCTGAAAATATAGTGGTACTGATTGCACTCAAAAGAGCAATAACCAGTGTCCAAAATACGACAACACGTGCGCGAATAGAGTTGTGTTGCATATCGATTCCTTATGCAGAAGTAAAAACTTCCATGAGTAATACAAGTAAAAATTGATTGTACAGTACTTTGCTTAAATTAAACTTAAGAGCTGTGTCAGAAGTGTGACAAAATTTAATCAATTTTATCTATTGTGCCTTTTTTTCTAAGAGAATGTAATGGAATTATTCAATTTCGTTAGACAATGGGATGAATATATTGCTCAACAAAAAAGCCCTGTTTTTAACAGGGCGAGTGATTTACATTTAATGCAGTTCAGCGAGCCAATCTCTCGGTTTTAAATAGTAGTCGGTTAATTTTTTTTCAGCAGAGCCTTCATCCCATTCAGGTCTGTATTTCCAACCCGTTAATGGAGGAAGACTTACTAAAATAGACTCAATTCGACCGCCAGTTTGTAATCCAAATAACGTCCCTCGATCGTAAACTAAGTTATATTCCACATAGCGCCCACGACGATACAATTGGAAATCGCGTTGAGCTTCACTATAGGGTTTATCTTGATTACGTTGGAAGATTGGTAGAATCGCATTGAGATATCCATTGCCTACAGCTTGCATGTATTTAAAACAAGTTTCGAAATCCCACTGATTTAAGTCATCAAAAAATAACCCACCGACACCACGTTGTTCATCACGATGCTTCAAATAAAAATAATCATCACACCATTTTTTATGATCTTGGTAGACATGATCGCCAAAAGGTGCACAAAGATCGTGCGCAGTTTGATGCCATGATTTAACATCTTCATCATTCGGATAAAATGGCGTTAAATCAAAACCGCCGCCAAACCACCAAATAGGATCTTGTCCTTCTTTTTCTGCGACAAATAGTCTTACGTTGGCATGTGAGGTCGGCACATTTGGATTTCTAGGATGGATCACTAAAGAAACCCCCATGGCTTGTGCTTGTGCACCAGCTATATGTGGGTGCCGTTCGGTAGCAGATGCTGGTAACTTTGAGATATTGATGTGCGAGAACATCACACCACCTTTTTCGATCACTGTACCATCTTGCAATACGCGTGATCTGCCACCACCACCTTCGGGACGTTCCCAATCATCGATCTCAAATTGGGCATTACCGCCACCTTGTTGTTCTTGTTGTTCAAGCGCAGCACAAATTCGAGTTTGTAAGTCGAGTAAAAATTCACGAACACGTTGAATATCTGCAGAAGTCGGGTGTGACATACCAAGCCTCTTGGGCAATGAAAAACTAGCTACATCAAAACATAAATTGTATGAAAGATTAAGGTGATTTTATCGATATAGCAGATCGAGATTTAAGTTTAGTCAGGGTAAACGTACTTTGTGATTTGAATTTGCTTATGAATCCTGACCAAGATACTAGGTTGAATTAAAAGAATAAGCTCCTCAAAATAGGATGACTGAAAGCAGTTAAGCTTTTAATATGTGGTGATTTTAAAGGTGGGGATATGTTCGAAAACGTTATTTCACTGGTGCAAAAATATAATGTTCCAGGTCCTCGATATACGAGCTATCCCACAGTTCCGTATTGGGAGCAGTCGACTTTTGATCAAGTACTATGGCAGCAAAAACTAAAAATACGTTTTGATCACTCGAATAGCCAACATGGTATTAGCCTTTACATTCACTTACCTTTTTGCGAGTCCTTATGTACTTTTTGTGGATGTCATAAAAAAATCACTAAAAAACATGAAATGGAACAGCCCTATATTTTGGCTTTGTTAAAAGAATGGAAATTGTATTGTGAGTTATTTGTAGAGCGTCCTTTGATTAAAGAGATACATCTAGGGGGGGGGACACCTACATTTTTTTCTCCTCAGCATCTTAAACAGTTGATTGATGGGCTTTTAGCACTATCAGAAGTAGCTGAAGATCATCAATTTAGTTTTGAAGGACATCCTAATAATACTTCTTACGATCATTTAAAGACGCTGTTTGAATTGGGTTTTAGACGCGTTAGCTTTGGTGTGCAGGATTATAATGAAACCGTGCAGAAAGCGATCCACCGAATTCAACCTTTTGAACACGTAAAGCAGGTTACAGAATGGGCGCGTGAAATTGGTTATACCTCTATTTCGCATGATTTGGTCTACGGGCTGCCCTTTCAATATTTAGATGATGTTTTAAACACAATTGATCAAACCATTCAAATTAAGCCAGATCGTTTAGCCTTTTACAGTTATGCGCATGTACCATGGATCAAAGGCAATGGGCAACGTGGTTTTAAAGACCATGATGTTCCGCGCGATGAAGAGAAAAGACAGTGTTATGAGCAAGGAAAACAAAAATTATTGTCTGCTGGATATCATGAAATAGGAATGGATCATTTTGCGCTTGAGCATGATGATATGTATCAGGTATTTCAAGCCCAACAGTTACATCGTAATTTTATGGGATATACCGTTTCAAAAACAGAAGTGATGATTGGCTTAGGGATGTCAGCTATTGGCGATTGTTGGCAAGGTTTTGCCCAAAATGAAAAGACGCTTGAAAATTATTATGCTCGATTAGAACAAAACGAAATTCCAGTTTTTAAAGGTCATCTTTTAACAGAAGAAGATTTGAAAATCAGAAAACACATTTTAAATCTCATGTGCCACTTTGAGACGAATTGGCAAGGTGACATGGATTTTGCACAGCGACCACAAGTTTTAGAAGATTTAGCTGAAATGCAAAATGACCAACTTGTGAAGATGAGTGAATATGGATTGAAGGTAACGGAAGCTGGAAAACCATTTGTACGAAATATCTGTATGGCTTTCGATTTAAGGTTAAAAAGAAACAAACCTGAAAATCGGATATTTTCTATGACGATATAGTCATCTTCACAAATTAGATTGAGTCTAAGTGAAAAAATACCCCTAAGCATCGGGGTATTTTTTACAACGATTAAATTATGCTGTAGTTAAAAATCATCCTTTTGATACATATGTGACATGCGCTCATGTTTGGTTTTTAAGTATTCTTCATTGAATTTATTCAAACCGACCGTTAACGGGACACGATCAACCACATCAATTCCTAAATCAGTTAAAGCTTTAATTTTGAGAGGATTATTCGTAACCAGTTTGACTTTTTTCACTTGTAAGTGATCCAGCATGATACTGCACATATCGTATTTACGCGCATCAGCGGGTAAGTTGAGCATCAGGTTGGCATCCACTGTGTCATGCCCTTGATCTTGCAAGGCATAAGCACGAATTTTATTGGTTAAACCAATACCACGACCTTCTTGACGTAAATATAAAATTACGCCTTGTCCTGCTTCGTTAATCAGTTTTTGAGTTGCTTGAAGTTGTGGGCCACAATCACATTTTAATGAAGCAAAAGCATCACCTGTTAAACATTCGGAATGGATTCGTACCAAGACAGGAGAGGTGGGTGCTTTATCTAATCCTTTTGACAATGCTACGTGTTCTTCACCTGTTTTAGGATCTTGAAAAACAGTGATTTTAAAATCACCAAAGGCAGTGGGTAATTTAGATGTGGCAACAAACTCTATAGGCACAGCGACTTCCATTACATATTCATAATTTGGCTAAAGTATAGCTGAATGATCAGACCATAGTTGAGTATCATTGTGCAAATTTACACAGAAGATTTCCTTTTTTTTGCAAAGCACAAGATAATAGTTGATAAGTAGCATCGATATTCAGGATAATCTAGCTACCTAACAACGCCCGTTTAGCGAAAGCTCAACACTGGACCAATATAAATGTGGTTGATTTAAGGTGTTTTTTTTCGATTTCTCGATCAATAAGAAGAATCGAGCTAACCCATTTACCTAGCTTAGGATTTGCCAGGCTTTAGAAGGCATTGCCACATATGTTGTATACCGAAATACCTAGTCAACGTCCTGTTACGCCTTTGTTGGATGCGATTAATCATCCAATGCAATTGCGTCAACTAGCCAAAGAACAATTGAGTCAAGTGTCGGACGAGCTACGTCAATTTATTTTGTATGCTGCTGGACAAAGTGGTGGGCATTTCGGTGCCAATCTAGGTGTAATCGAATTAACTGTTGCCTTGCATTATTGTTTCAATACACCGCATGATCGTCTTATCTGGGATGTGGGACATCAAGCATATCCACATAAAGCTTTGACTGGACGTCGTGAGCAACTGACTACAATTCGTGCAAAAAATGGCTTAGCGGCGTTCCCCGCTCGTGAAGAGTCTGAATTTGATACTTTTGGTGTGGGCCACTCATCGACTGCTATTTCAGCGGGTTTGGGAATGGCTTTAGCTCGTCGTTATCAAAAAGATCCTTGTGAAGTGGTTGCAATTATCGGTGATGGTGCAATGACAGCAGGGATGGCATTCGAAGCCATGAATGATGCTGTTGCACATAATGCTGATCTCATGGTGATACTGAATGACAATGATATGTCGATTTCATGTAGCACGGGTGGTTTTGCAAAACATTTGGCTGCGATTTGGGAAAAAGGGCAGTCTGTGCATATTGATGAGCAGGGTAATCCATTTATTCAGGACTATCCTGAGTGGGACTACACTTCACGTTTACATAGTGCTGCTACCGAGGCTGCGGATAACTTATTTAAAGCGATTGGATTTGACTATTTTGGTCCATTCGATGGTCATAATGTCGATGAACTTGTTAATGTATTTAGTGCCTTAAAAAAACGTAAGGGGCCGCGCTTAATTCATATCTATACCAAGAAAGGTAAGGGCTTCGCACCTGCTGAAGCAGATCAAATAAAATATCACGCAATTGCTAAATTAAATGCTGCAGCAGCTTCAACAAAAGCGCCCAAATATTCTGATGTTTTTGGGCAATGGTTGTGCGATGAAGCCCAGTTGGATGATAAGTTGTTAGCCATTACACCTGCCATGTGTGAAGGTTCAGGTATGGTGCAATTCGCCAAACAATATCCTGATCGTTACTTTGATGTGGCAATTGCAGAACAACATGCAGTGACCTTAGCTGCTGGTATGGCATGTGAAGGTTTAAAACCAGTAGTGGCAATTTATTCAACCTTCTTACAGCGTGGTTATGATCAGCTCATTCATGATGTGGCATTACAAAACCTTGATGTCACATTTGGTATCGATCGTGCAGGTTTAGTAGGTGAGGATGGACCAACTCATGCTGGTGCATATGATTACGCATTTATGCGTACAGTTCCGAATATCGTGATTATGGCACCAAAAGATGAAAATGAATGCCGTCAAATGCTACATACCGCTTATTTGCACCCGGGTCCTGCTGCAGTACGTTATCCACGCGGAAATGGTTTAGGTGTTGAAATTCAAAAAGAACTGACAGCGCTTGAAATTGGTAAAGCTGAGTTAACTTTGGAGCTGAATGTAAAAGCCGAAGAAGTGATTACTATTTTAGCTTTCGGTAGCCGCGTGATTGTTGCAGAACATGCTGCTCAGCTTTTAGTTGATCAATTGGATGTTGCGGTACGCGTTGTGAATATGCGGTTTGTTAAACCCCTAGATGGTCAAATCATTCGACAATATGCAGATCAAACCCAACTTTTTGTAACGGTTGAAGAGCATGCAGTCATGGGGGGGGCTGGAAGTGCTGTGAATGAATTTATAATGGCCGAACACATTCTCAAGCCAGTTTTGAACATAGGCTTACCTGATCAATTCTTAGCACAAGCCAGTCATGGTGAGATGCTTAAAGATTGTGGATTGGATGCAGAAGGTATCCAATCTTCAATTCAACAAGCTTGGTTAAAGCTTGTACAGGTGGTTTAAATACAAGTCATAAAATTTTAGAAACATTTTTTACCTAAAAGTGCCGATATTTGATAAAATGTCGGCGCTTTTATGCATTATTCTTTATCAGTATCTTCAAATTTGTAGTGGGTGTTCAATGGAACCTATGGTGGTGATGGCTGCGCGTGCGGCTCAAACAGTTGGTCAAGAGCTTTTAAAAGCGCATCAGAATCGTCATAAACTTGATCTGCAAGTTGAAGAAAAAGGTATCGAAGGTCCTGTGACTCGCGTTGATCGCTATGTTGAAGAATTGACGATCGATATCTTGCGCAAAAGCTATAAAAATCACAGCTTCCTTGGTGAAGAGTTTGGTATGCAAGAAGGTAAAGGTCACGATGCTGATTGGTGTTGGGTGATCGATCCTTTAGATGGTACTTTAAACTTCATTAATGGTGTCCCACACTTCTGTATTTCTATTGCAGTTCAACACAAAGGCGTGACTCAACACGGTGTTGTGTATGACCCAATCAAAGATGAATTGTTCTCTGCGAGTCGCGGTCGCGGTGCAATGATGAACCAACGTCGTATTCGTGTGAATGTAAAAGATAGTTTAGATCGTACGTTCTTGGCTGTTGGTCATGCATATCGTGCTAAACGCGATGGCGAAGTAGTTTCTTATGCAAAAAATCACTTCGATTCTTTGTTGGCAGTAACTGAGCAAGGTGCTCAATTCCGCCGTTTAGGTTCAGCAGCACTCGACTTAGCTTATGTTGCTGCTGGTCGTTACGATGGTTATTTCGAACTTGGTTTGAAACCATGGGATATCGCAGCGGGTGAGCTAATCGTTAAAGAAGCTGGTGGTACAGTAGTTGATGCGCGCGGTGGTTCAAATTCAATGGAAAATGGTCAAGTCTTGGCTTGTTCTATGAAATTATTGAAACCATTGATGCAAGCAGTTGTCCCAGCTTGGGGTGCTGCTGCTAAATAAGCAGATCAAATTTATGAAAGCTCCCTAATAGGGAGCTTTTTTATCTCCAAAACATGATAAATTTGAATATTTGTACTTGAACGCATCAAAAAGCAATTAAACTTAATGACATTATAAAAAAATCTGTTATACTCCGCGCACGCACTAAATTTCGTTCATTACCTGAACATTTCTCTTCTATATTGTGTATGCGCGTCCGGTCCAAAGAGAGGACATTATTTCGCGCCCCACCCAATCGCTAAAAGCGATTCCTTCAGGTTCAGGCTGTAATCATGTGTGCGTTATACGCATCGTCGTTCTCGGATCGCCGCTGATTCTATATTTTCAGCGATTATTGCTGTACCGCTTTTTGCCGATGTCCATCAGACTTTATTTAATGGAGCACCCAATTTTCGGGTGAAAAACTCTATGAGCAAAACTTTTGCTGATTTTCCACTACACGAATCACTTCAACAAGCATTACAAGCATTAGGCTTTACATCGCCTACTCCTGTTCAGGAACAATCAATTCCTGCTGCTTTAGATGGTAAAGATCTTTTAGTATCAAGCCAAACAGGTTCTGGTAAAACTGCTGCATTCTTATTACCTACACTTCACGCTTTAGCGGGTAGTGAAGATACGTTGCTTTCTTTCAAAGAGCGTATGCGTGCTGTAACTGCACCTACAATTTTAGTACTTTGCCCAACACGTGAATTGGCTCAACAGGTCAGCCAAGATGCGATTGCATTTGTACGTCACATGAAAGGTGTTCGTATTGCTGCGATTATGGGTGGTATGCCTTTTGGTAAACAAATCCAACAATTAAAAGGTGCACAAGTTGTTGTGGCGACTCCAGGTCGTTTACTTGATCTTGTAAACCGTCGTCAAATCAAATTGGACAAAGTTAAATCATTAATCGTAGATGAAGCAGACCGTATGCTTGATCTTGGTTTCTCTGAAGATTTAGAGGCGATCAGTGATTTAGCGGGTAACCGTGATCAAACATTAATGTTCTCTGCGACGTTCGCACCACGTATTATTACGTTGGCAGAACGTATGATGAATGAGCCAGAACGTATTGCGATTGAAACTGGTCACACGACGAATACTGACATCACTCAGACTCTACATTGGACTGATGGTTTTGAGCACAAGAAAAAGCTTTTAACACATTGGTTGAATGAAGAAGATCTTGATCAAGCTGTTGTATTTGCTTCTACGCAAGAAGATACAGATATGCTTGCAGAAGAACTGTCTGAAGCTGGTCTTTCAGTTGTAGCACTTCATGGTGCAATGCCACAGACTGTACGTAACCGTCGTTTGCGCAGCATCCGTGAAGGTCGCGCAAAAATTTTAGTTGCAACTGATGTTGCAGCACGTGGTCTAGATGTACCAACAATTTCACACGTGATTAACTTTGGTCTTCCAATGAAGAACGAAGATTATGTACACCGTATTGGTCGTACAGGTCGTGCAGGTCGTACTGGTAAAGCAATCACATTAGCGACTTACCGTGAACGTGGTAAAATTCGTGCTTTAGAAGACTACTTAGATGCACGTCTAGAAGTTTCTGAAATTGAAGGTCTTGAGCCATCTCCACCTCCAGCACGCGGTAGTCGTGATGGCGCTGGTCGCGGTCGTGGCCGTGGTGGTGAAGGCCGTGGCCGTGGTGGTTTCGGTGGTGGTCGTCGTTTTGAAGGTGAATCAAACTTCAAACGTCGCGAAGGTAACCGTGATGGCGAACGCCGTTCGTTTGGTGAAGATCGTCCACGTCGTGAATTCAATGGTGAAGATCGTCCACGTCGCGAGTTCAACAACGACCGTCCACGTCGTGAGTTTAATGGCGAAGATCGTCCGCGTCGCGAGTTCAACAACGATCGTCCACGTCGCGAGTTTAACAATGACCGTCCACGTCGTGAGTTTAATGGCGAAGATCGTCCACGTCGCGATTTCGGTGACCGTCCGCAACGTTCATTTGATGATCGTCCAAAGCGTGATTTCGGTGATCGCCCTCGTTCTAACGATGACAATCGTGGTAACCGTGTAGATTATAAACCTCGTGAAAACAGTTTTGGTGACCGTCCAAAACGTGATTTCGGTGACCGTCCAGCACGTCGAGAAGGTGGTTTTGATCGTCCAAAACGTACATTTGGTGATGACCGCCCAAAGCGTGAATTCAATAGCGATCGCCCACGTCGTAAATTTAACGACTAATCGGTATAGCTAAATAAACCAGCCTTCGGGCTGGTTTTTTTATTGCTCATATCAAAAAATCTGTTAGAATAAAAGTGATTAATTTCACATTATTTATGGTAAATGTAAAATATGAATAATAAGATTATAATGATTGAGACGAAGCAAATGAATGTTGGTGCAATCATGATGTACGTGTTCTTTTTATTGGTATTACTTAATCTTGCCTATTACTTTTTTAGTATCACATTATAAATTTATAAAAAAGAATAATTTCAAATCATTGTTTCATAAATAAAATACATCTTTCTATAAGCAAAATTAATAAAAATGATCAATAATGCTACAATGTCCGCTTAACCTTGTATTTTATAAATAACATTTAAATTCAGTTATTTCAGAGTATAGTATGCAAGCTGAAAAATTGTAGGAACACGCTCAGCTATGAATAATCAAATACAAATCGATGAGCAAGCGTTGATCGAAGTAAAAAATTTAAGCTTTAATCGTGGTGATCGTGTTATTTACGACCAAGTCAATTTAAAGATTCGTAAGGGTCAAATTACTGCCATTATGGGGCCTTCAGGGACGGGGAAAACCACGCTTCTTAGACTCATTGGGGGGCAACTTGTACCTGATGCAGGCGAGGTCTTGTTGGATGGTAAAAATATTAGCCAAATGAGTCGTCAGGAATTGTTTAAAGCACGTGCTCGTATGGGGATGCTCTTTCAGAGTGGTGCGCTTTTCACTGATATGACTGTCTATGAAAATGTAGCTTTCCCTATCCGCGCCCATACTCAATTGCCTGAACATTTGATTGCAGAACTGGTCGCTTTAAAACTCGAATCTGTAGGATTACGTGGCGCTGAGCAAATGATGCCTTCTGAGCTTTCAGGGGGGATGAATCGCCGTGTGGCGTTAGCTCGTGCAATTGCACTAGATCCAGATTTGATTATGTACGATGAACCATTTGCTGGTCAGGATCCCATCGTAATGGGGGTTTTAACCCGATTGATTCGTTCTTTACGAGAAGCGTTAGACCTAACGACCATTATCGTGTCTCACGATGTTGCTGAAACATTATCGATCGCAGATTACATTTATGTGGTTGCGGAAGGTAAAGTACAAGGCGAGGGCACACCTGATCAGTTAAAGAATCATAGTTCGCCTTTCGTCCGTCAATTCTTAACAGGTTCGGTCGAAGGTCCTGTGGATTATCAATTTAGTCATCAAGCATATTTAAGTGATGAGGTGCGTACATGAATGCGATAGCCTCACTAGGTAGACGCGTTATAGAACGTGTTCAAGGTATTGGCGTTGCAGCCATTATGCTAGTTCAAATTTTATTTTCGATGCCGACTTGGATTGGAGTCAAACTCTTTATCTATCAAATGTATCGTGTTGGCGTATTATCATTGCTTATCATTGTGGTGTCAGGGCTGTTTATAGGTGCAGTCTTGGGTTTACAGATGTATAGCATTTTGGTCACTTTCGGCAGTGAAGCGATGCTTGGAGCAGCAGTTTCGTTGACCTTGTTGCGTGAACTTGCGCCAGTGGTTGCAGCCCTTCTTTTTGCGGGGCGTGCAGGATCTGCTTTAACCGCCGAAATTGGTTTGATGAAAGCGACTGAGCAATTGTCTAGTATGGAAATGATCGGTGTTGATCCACTTAAACGCATTATTTCACCACGTTTATGGGCGGGTATATTTAGTTTGCCTATGCTTGCCGTAATTTTTGCTGCTGTGGGGATCATGGGCGGAAAAATGGTCGGTGTGGATTTTTTAGGTGCTGATGAAGGTTCGTATTGGAGTGGTATGGAAAGTGCCGTTCAATTTTATAAAGATGTCTTTAATGGCACGATCATCAAAAGCTTTGTATTTGCTTTAATCTGTACGTGGATTGCCGTATATCAGGGGTATTCATGCGAGCCTACATCAGAAGGCATTGCGACAGCAACAACAAGAACGGTAGTGTATTCATCACTATGTGTTTTAGGATTTGATTTTGTTTTGACTGCGGTCATGTTTGGAGGTGTGTAATGAAATCACGTACGAGTGAGCTCGCAGTTGGAATATTCGTGATTCTATTTGGTTGTGCATTATTTTTCTTGGCAATGAAAGTAAGTGGCTTAGCTGGGACAAATTTAAAAGATAGTTATAGCATGACGGCAACTTTTGATAACGTGAATGGTATTAAACCACGTGCTAAAGTTGCACTAAGCGGCGTAAAAGTAGGTGAAGTTGAGTCAATCACATTAGATCCGTTAACACGTCTTGCAACAGTGAAAATTAATTTAGATGGTGAGCTGACATCTTTCAATGATGAACAACTTAAAACTGTGCAAGAAGGTGCTTTAGAAGAGTTGCGTTATAGCAGTGACTATGAAGCTGCGATGCCATCGCAACAAAAAGAAATGGAAAAGCAACTGATCGCTAACATGAACTCCATCACCAATATTGATGAAGATGCTTACATTATGGTAGCGACAAATGGCTTACTGGGCGAGAAGTATCTCAAAATTGTTCCAGGTGGTGGTTTAAATTATTTAAAACGTGGTGATCAAATTGGCAACACACAAAGCACAATGGAAATTGAAGACTTAGTGTCTAAATTTGTGACTGGTGGTGCTGGTGATTCAGCTGCGAAAAAAGATTCAAATGGTTCATCAGATGCAGAAACTGTAGAATTCACAGATGAAACTGCTTCTTTTGTTGAATGATTAAATAGAGGAAAAATAAATGAATACGTTCGTAAAGCAAACACTGACTGTTAGCGTTTTATCGACGATGATTGCGAGTACAGCATTTGCTGCACCTACGGAGACTCCTCCTGCATTTATCAAAAAAGTAGCTGATGGCTTAATTTCACGTTTAAAAGCAGACCAAGCTAAGTTACAAAATAACCCTGCTGCGGTACGCGCAATTGTTCGTCAAAATTTAGATCCATATATTGATTCGCAATCATTTACTCGTATCGTGATGGGAACTTATGCGACGAATCAATATAGTAATGCTGCTCAACGCGCACAGTTTGAGAAGAACTTCCGTGAAACATTGATTGAAAACTATGGCAGTGCTTTCTCTAAGTTTTCTAATCAGACATATACAATTCGTCCGTATAAAGCATCTAACACTAAAAACCCTGTTGTAACGATTGATTTTATTAACAAGGGTGAGAAGATCCCTGTATCGTTCCAATTGGCTGATAAAGGTGATCAGTGGAAGATTCGCAATATCAACGTTTCTGGAATTGACTTAGGTTTGCAATTCCGTAATCAGTTTGCTGCTACTGTGAAGCGTAATGGTGGCGATATCAATAAAGCAATTGCAAACTTTAAGCCTGATGCTGAAGCTGCAGTTGAGAAAAAATAACAGAGAACAATTGTGATTTCACTCAAAGATCAAGAAATTATAGTTTCTGGAAAAATTAGTTTCGACAATGCTGAACAGTATTATCAACAAGGTTTAATGTTGATTCAGCAGGCAAATCAGTTTCCACTTACTGTAAATTTATCAGGTCTTGAACATGGTAGTACTCTGGCGCTAGCTGTTTTAGTGCGTTTATTGCGTCAAGCACCTGGAACATCGAGTTTACAGTTTAAATCTGTGCCAGAAAAAATGATGAAAATCATTCAATCTTGCCATTTAGAAAATGATTTAAAATTGATTTGATTGAAAAATGAAAAAGCACCTTAGGGTGCTTTTTTATCGCTTTAAAATAGTAATTTACTCAACAGAAGGTACTTCATACGTTGTTTAAAAAACACAACATCCAAGCGTGCTCAAATCCATTTTTTCCATCTAAAATAAATCAGTGGTCCAAATAAGAATACTAGGATAATCAGACTGACAACAACAAAGCTCGTCGTTCCTTGAGCAAAGGGCAGTACATCAGTGTTCATACCATAAATACTGGCCACCAACATCGGGGGAGCAAGCATGCTAGGTAAAATCGAGAATCGACGAATCGTATCATTCTGTTCAGTATTAATGAAACCCGAAGTGGTATCCAATAGGAATCGAACCTTTTGGAACAAGAATGCATCATGTTCTACTAATGAGCGAACATCCTCACTGAGTTCTCGAATATCAGCATCATAAATATGACTGCCTAAGGCACGGGGTCTTGCTAAGAAGGTCAGAACGCGGCGTAAGTCAATTAAACAGAGTTGCGCTTTACCCAACATATCTTCTTTTTGAGCAAGACGGGTAATCATATCATCGAGATCAAGAATTTGCTCACGGTGGCGAACATTCAATACTTCTGTAGAGTAGAGTTCTAGATCCTTGTGGATATCTTCTAAGATATCCGCAAGCTCATCGAGTTTAGCTTCGAGTAAACCCAAAAGTATCCAAGTCGGATCTTTATAGTCAATGTCGTAATCATTACGGCGAGCACGTGCTCGAAAGGCACGGAAAGCAACGAGCTTTTCACCACGTAAAGTAAATAGTCGATCTTTATGTAAAATAAATGCAACGGTTTGAACCGTTCCTAGCATATTGGATGACTCTTCAGGGTCACCATCGACTTGGTAGTTTTTATTTTTCGTTAAAAAATACGTACTGATATGTAAAATGCCATCATCATCACGGTAGAATCGTGCAGATGAAGAAATATCTTCTAATGATTTTAGTGTTGGAAGATTTTGTTTATAGGCATCTAAAACCCATTCTTGCTCATCTTGAGAGGGTGCAATTAAATCGATCCAAACCAATTCAGGGTGTAAATCAAACCCACCATTGATCGTTGCATCTTCTAGACTACCGCGCTCTGTGGCATAAAAGGCTTCAAGCATTTTATCTTTTCTCCCTTGCGCAGTTTGTGTGTGAACGATGGGTGTATTTTAGACAAGGATGCCATGAAAAAAAACTGATTCCATCATTAATTAGGTTAAAAAACACAGAACATATCATTTTAATTGTTGTTATAAAAACTTAAGGCTAATTTTAAATGAATTCTATTGCAATATTTTGTGGTTCAACATTAGGTTCCGATCCTGTTTATGCTGATGCAGCAAAGAAAACAGGGAAATATTTAGCGCAACAAGGCAAGACCTTGGTGTATGGTGGCGGTCGTTCAGGATTAATGGGGATTGTTGCGGATAGTGCATTAGAGGCTGGTGGAAAGGTCATTGGCGTGATTCCACAAGGATTGGTGGATCGTGAATTAGCACATCCAAATTTGACTGAACTTCACGTTGTTACCAGTATGCATGAGCGTAAAACGCTGATGGCAGATTTGTCGGATGGTTTTATTGCCTTACCGGGTGGTGCAGGAACAATTGAAGAAATTTTTGAACAATGGACATGGGCGCAACTCGGTATTCATCTTAAACCCTGCGCATTTTTAAACATTAACGGGTTTTATGATGGTCTATTACAATTCATTCAACATACGACAGATCAAGAGTTTACTCGAGCTCGCTTTACCAATGCATTAATCAATTCAACTTCAATCGAGGATATTGTGTCAAAATTCGAGTCTTATCAGGCACCACAACCGAAATGGGGTGTCCAAGATCGAGAAGATTTGGTGAAACTAGATACATGAGCAAAGTCATTACTGTCGCAGCAGCGATTATTTCCAATGAGGATCAGCAGTTGTTGTTGGTTCGAAAAAAGAATACCCAGTTTTTCATGCAGGTTGGTGGGAAGTTAGAGGAGAATGAGCCTTCTGAAGACACGATTCTGCGAGAAATTAAAGAAGAAATTGGCGCTGAGGCAGTAATAGATCAATATATAGGTCGTTTTGAAACCAAAGCTGCAAATGAAGCGGATCATCAGTTGATTAGTTATCTCTATCGAGTTCAGCTTAAACAAGAGCCTCACATTCATGCAGAAATTGCTGAAATGAAATGGATCGATTTAGATGATGATGCTACGCCTTTAGCACCGTTAACTCGAGAAATCGTGATTCCTTGGTGTAGGCAGCATTTTAATGCCGATTAAAACTTAAAGTGACTGTGTCAATATTCTGCGGCTGCAATGCATGCGATCTGAATGTTCTGACAGCCGAGCTTTTCTAGTGCATTGGCCAACGCATTGACTGAACTCCCTGTGGTCACGACATCGTCAATAATCAGGATATTTCTAAACTTTCCTTTTTCTGAACGTATTGGTTTGAATTGAGATTGAATATCCTCGATTCTTTCTACACGTGTTAAGCCTTTCTGTGAGTGTTGTGCTGAACGTTCAATTGGCTGCCAAATGGGTATTTGCAGTTTTTTGGAAAGAATTTTTCCGATGACCATCATTTGATTATAACCACGCTCCTTCAAGCGCTCGTTTGAAATAGGCATAGGTACAATCGCTTGAAAACGTTTCAGTTTAAGTTCTAGCAATGTGTGTGCTAGAAAAGTTTGATAATGAAGTTGTTGTTCATATTTGAATAAGTGAATAATGCGATCTATAGGAAAGCTATAGTCGAAACAAGCATAAATATTTCTTTCATGTCGATGAATGAGTGAAGGGCTTTTCCATGGGAGCATTGTCCAACAGTCATCACATAATCTGTGGGTTTGAGTTGGAGAGAATCCGCATAATTGGCAAGCGCGTCGTGATAATAATGTGTGATAGAGGTTATGAATAGGGCTCAGCATCATGGCTCAAGTTATTTTTATTGTGAGTACCTATGATTATAACTGAGTTCGTTGATTAAGGAACATATTAAACATACGCATATCTAGGTGCTTCTGGTAACCATCGTTTAAGAAGAGCATCCGCTTGATGTGGGTAATCTTTTAAAATTTGAGTCGCGACATAGTGTGCTTGAGTTAACAGATGGTCATCACGTTCCAATTTAGCCACGCGAAAGCCCATGTCTCCAGTTTGTTTCGTTCCTAACAGTTCGCCTGGGCCACGGATTTCCAAATCTTTTTCTGCTATTAAAAAGCCATCATTGGTTTCACGCATAATGCGTAAACGCTCTTGTCCATTCTGCGATAAAGGACTTTTATACAATAATGCGCAAAAACTTGCTTTAGCACCTCGACCCACACGCCCCCTTAATTGATGTAGTTGAGATAGACCCAGTCGCTCCGCATTTTCAATGACCATGATGGATGCATTTGGTACATCCACTCCAACTTCGATCACAGTTGTTGCGATCAGCAGTTGTAATTGATTGTCTTTGAACTGTTGCATGACAGCTTGTTTTTCATCAGCTTTCATTTTGCCATGAACCAAACCAATATTGAGGTGCGGAAAGCGTTCTTTAATCTCCTGATAAGTCGCTTCAGCAGCTTGGGCATCTAACGTCTCTGATTGTTCCACTAATGTACAGACCCAATAAGCCTGCTTACCTTCAGCGCAGTTTGTCGCAATACGCTGCAGGACCTCTTCACGACGATCGAGTGGAATAGTGACTGTTTGGATTGGAGTACGCCCTGGGGGTAACTCATCAATCACAGAAGTATCTAAATCGCCGTACGCTGACATTGCTAACGTACGTGGGATAGGCGTGGCGGTCATTACTAACTGATGTGGTGTCGTATCCTGTGCCCCTTTATTTCGTAATGCTAGACGCTGGTCAACTCCAAACCGATGCTGTTCATCAATGATGACAAGACCCAATTTATGAAACTGGACGTTATCCTGAAATAGTGCATGAGTGCCGACGACCAATTGGGCAGAGCCTTCTCTAATCTGCTGTTCTGCAGCAGCGCGTGCTTTCCCTTTTTGTTTGCCTGATAACCAAGAAACTTGGATGCTGAGTGGTTCGAACCATTTTTTAAAATTTAAATAATGTTGTTCTGCGAGGATTTCAGTCGGTGCCATAAGAGCAACTTGCCATCCCTCTTCGAGTGGATGACATGCCGCAATGCCTGCTACTAGGGTTTTGCCTGCGCCTACATCACCTTGCACCAGTCTGAGCATCGGTTTGTTTTGTTTAAGATCTTTCACAATTTCATTTGAAACACGTTTTTGAGCATTCGTCATTTCAAAGGGAAGTGTGGAGAGAAGTTGTTTAGCAAATGTTCGGCTAGTTGAAAATGCAGGTGCGGAAATCTGTTGAATGTATGCACGACGAGTCAACAAACTAATTTGATGACTGACTAACTCTTCAAAGATGAGACGTTGCTGCGCAGGATGCTGTCCTTCAGCCAGTTGCAACATATTGGCATCGGTGGGAGGGTGATGAATATATTCTAGTGCTTCTTTTAAAGCATACCCATTGGTAAATTTTGCAGGAATCAGTTCTGGTAAATCATGGGCATGTTGTGCTAAAGCTTGTTTAATATATTCGCGCAGTTTAGGTTGAGTGAGTCCTTCCGTTGATGGGTAAATTGCGGTTAGCTGCGTTTTTGGAAGTGGTGTATGATCCGTAATCAATTGAATTTCTGGGTGATACATTTCTAGGCCACGAGCGCCTACTCGGACTTCACCAAACACTCTTAAACGATTTCCAGGCTTTGCGCGATCCATCAATGCTTTATAAATATGATAAAAACGTAAGGTGACTTTTCCAAAATCATCTTGTAATAATATTGCCATGGATTTGCGTTTACCGGGCGGCATATCCATTGATGCGACAGTGCCTTCAAGTAAATAGCTTCGACCTACTTGAAGTTGATTCATGGGCACAATAGTACTGCGATCTTCATAATCTCGAGGCAGATGAAACAAAAGATCATCCGTATTCCAGATATTTAATTTTTCGAGTAAAGCGGCAGCGGCGTTTCCTACACCTTGCAACTGATGGACTGCAGTCATGTCCCCTCAACTTTGCTTAAATTGAATTTATAACACTAGAGAATAGGTCTTACATGCATATTCTATTTATCGGTTATGGTAAAACATCCCAACATGTTGCTAAACAATTATTTCAACAAAGACATCAAATTACCACAGTCAGTTTAAGCAGGAAAGATCAAACAGGTGCTATGCATCTTCAACAAGATATACACCAACTTGATTTATCGACATTGTCGCCTATTGATGCAGTATACGTGTTGATTGCACCCAAAGACCCATCACTAGACGGGTATAAAGCTGCTTTCATAGATGCGATTCCACATATGAGAAATCAGCTGGCATTGCATCCCATCCAAAAGATTATTGTTGTCTCATCAACACGCGTTTACGGACAAGATCAAGGGGAGGAGATTGATGACCAAACAGAGATCAATCCGAAAGATGAGAAAGCATTAGTGTTAGCCACAATGGAGAAACTTTGGCAAGAAGCCTTCCCACAGCAATGTATCATTGTGAGACCCACTGGTATTTATGGCGTATCCGTGAAGAGAATGATGCAGCTTGCTCAAAATACAATGACCTATCCCAATGTGCATTGGTCGAATCGAATTCATATCGAAGATTTAGCGGGTTTTCTTGTCCATTTACTTCACGTGGAACATCCAGAAAAAACTTATATTTGTAGTAATAATCAACCCATTCCATTACATGAAATTATTCTGTGGTTCCAAAAGCAGTTAAACATCCCTCCATTAAAATTATTGAGTGAGGCACAGCATGGAAAGAAAGTTTATGCCTCTCGAATGTTAAGCACTGGTTTTAAATTGAAACATAATCAATTTTTTAAGGATTATCGAGAACTCATTTAGGCATAAAAAAACCCTCGCTGGGGAGGGTTTTAGATACTATTTTTTCTTGCGTTTTAAGCGTTTTTTGGCTTGTTGATCAGCAACTGCATCCAAAGCTTCTTTGAGCTCTTCATCGTTAAATGAAGTGATATGTTGCAACATTTGTAAGGTTACATCATCTAGTACCAAGTTGGCATATTGAGCAACCTCTTTGAATTGTGCATCAAAGACTATTGCGCCTTCTTCGTTATTACTGATATAGCCTTGTTGAGTCAGAACTTTGATAAAACTTTGGAAGAGCGCTTTATCAAAGAATTCAGGTGAGTTGAACTCATAAAGTACAGATAAACGCTGACCTAATAGATGGCTTAAATCTTCGACCTGCTTGGTCGTAATATTTCCAGAGCCACGTTGAGTAATTAGGGCAAGTGTCATGTAGTAGCGTTCAATACTTTGCTTCACTGGAGCAGCAAGCACGACTAACTGATTGTGTTGTTCAGAGTTAGGTGCAGGGCTACATAAATTTCCATGTTCATCAATCGTAATCAACTGTGCTTCTACCAGACCTTGAACATAGTTACAGATCTGTTCTTTAAGCTCATCCGTATTCCACTTAAGGAAAAGTTCAGCTTTCAAGAATGGATAAAGTGTACGAATGACATTAATCAAATCGCCCTGTGAAATTTTACCATTGTGCTCGACCATCGCAGCAATCAGTGATGGCAAGACATAAGCATGCAAAATATTATTGCGGAAATATGTCAGTAATACTGCTTGACCATCTTCAATCGCAATGATGTCGCCAAGGACATGTTTTACACGCTTAATCAACTTGAGTTTTAAACCATAAGCAATGATTTCTTTACCAGACAGTGGTGTGATTTGAACTCGATGATCATAAGGTAACGCTGTTAGAAGATTGCGATAGGTATCTAACTGTTTAATACAAATCTCTTCATCAAGCGTGTGCTTGGAAGTCGATAGAAGAATAAGTGACAATAACGAAACTGGGTTGATAACAGCAGCACGGTTAATATTTTCAAGAATTGCATTTGCTGAGGTGTTGACTGCATCAGAAACTTCTTGAGGAATCGGGTCATCATTCTTCTCAATTTTGATATGTTCAGCACCATGCTGTTTCAAAATCTCATCAAGGAAGACGGGTTCACCAAAGTTTACGTGTACTTTACCGAAGATGCGTTCGATCTTTCTTAAGGTTTGTAAAATACCAAAGATAGATTCGGCCTCTTTAGGCTTACCATTCATTTCACCGACGTAAGTTGCACCTTCCATCAGGCGTTCATAACCAAAATAGGTCGGGACAAATACAATAGGTTTAGCACGACCACGCAAATGACTATGCACAGTCATTGCCAACATACCTGTTTTCGGCGGTAATAAACGTCCAGTACGTGAACGTCCACCTTCAATAAAGTATTCTAATGGCGTGTTGCGCGATAGGATACTGTATAGATATTCTTTGAATACAGTGGTGTATAACGCATTTCCACGGAAGGTTCGACGTATAAAAAATGCACCGCCACCACGTAAAAGCTGACCAACGAATGGCATATTCAGGTTATCACCTGCAGCAATGTACGGTACCATCATTCCACGCTTATAAATCACATAAGAGAGTAATAGGTAGTCAATATGGCTACGATGACAAGGTGTATAAATAATTTCGTAGTCTTTCGCTAATTCACGAACTGTATTGAAATTATGTACTTCTACGCCGTCATAGAGTTGAGTCCAAAGACGCGTCAGGGCTTGTTCTGCAAAACGTACGGTTGCATGAGAATAGTCTGATGCAATTTCATTCACGTAGCCGATCGCACGGCGCTCAGCTTCAATCAAACTGATTTTAGAGCGAATACTTTCTTTGCGAATTCCGTCCTGAACATCTTGAGATTTAATCAATGATTGCATCACGTTTCGACGATCTGATAAATCTGGACCTAATACAACTTCACGCTGACGATCTAGATAATCATTGAGTTGATTGACGATATATGTTGCAGGAGACAAGTTTGGATGTGTTACACGTGCGTAATCTACCAATTCGCGCAGTGATTTTGGTTCATGAAATTCAAGAAAAGATTGGCGACCATGTAAACCAATATTCATCAGTTGTTTAACAGTACTTGGCGTTGCCCAAGTGTCCGTAAATAGCAATTTAAATAATGAATCTTCTTTGTCCGGTGAGCGGCCCCACAATACAGTCACAGGTATAAGTTCAATGTCAGTATCTGGATGCTTATCCAATATCTCGATCAATCTGAGGAGACGAGGTGGAAATGCATGGGGTGGCGGATTAAGTAAGTTTGTTTCATCTTGGTGTTGTAAAAATAATACAGCAGCTTTCTCTTTATGGTCCCCGATCATGAGTGGGTCAAGTGCTGGCGCGAGATTTAATCGACGAGTTTCGCCGTCAACCACTAACGCATTACTACGCGAGTAATTTTGTAATACATAGCACACCACTTTTTTGTGAGTCGTGTTATTTTCAGTGGGTGGTGTTGAAGGTTGGGTTTCAGTAGGAACCTCTCCAAGAACATGCGGTGTTACTACGAGGTCAAGCAACTTACTGGAAAGTCGACGATACATTTGACCAAAGCCATTCTTGGACATACATACTCCTAGCCAAAGACGAATTTCGCATGACGCGAATGAAGGCAATTATTTTCTTAAATCTGTGATCAAAACAATATGTCATTTTCTAACAAAATGCACAGAATTTGGATGAATTTTCGTTAATAATCGTATTTTTAGCCAAAATATCAAATTTGTTTTATGACAATATAGTCAAGCAAAGTTTAGTTGTTTACTCGGAAATTATGGCAATATAGAGATTGAGTCATTAAATTGGAAAATCTGTTTAAATTCAACAGGCCCAATTTAATGTCGTAGCAATGAAATATATAGGTCCGATATGAATCAGCTCACGCAAGAACTCGTAGATTTACTCACGCTAGAAAGACTTGAAGAAAACATTTTTAGAGGCAAAAGCCAAAATTTGGTTGGCAAACGTGTCTTTGGTGGGCAAGTTCTAGGTCAAGCGTTACGTGCTGCTTCATATACAACAGATCGCCCTGCACACTCATTGCATGCATATTTCTTATTTGGTGGAGACGTTAATGCACCCATTATTTATGAAGTAGATCGAATCCGAGATGGGCGTAGTTTTGTGAGTCGCCAAGTTCGTGCGATTCAACATGGCAAGACGATATTCATGTGTATGGTATCTTTTGCAGACCAAGAAGAGGGTCTCAATTATCAAGTTGCTGAACCCGAATACCCACCAGTAGATGGGTTAAAATCTGAAGCTGAACTCAAGAAAATGATTGTGGATTTTGTACCAGAGAATGTGCGTGCCAGCTTTATGCGTGATCGTCATGTTGAAATTAAGCCTGTAATGCCAGTCAATCCATTCCAACCACAACCTGAGGCGCCGTCTTACGCGCACTATATTCGTACACATGATCGTTTGGCTGATGATGTAGATGAAAACGCATTACATCAGGCGATCGCTGCTTTTTATTCAGACTTTACTTTGATGACAACCGCGCTACGACCACATGGACTCAGTTATATTTCACCGAGTTTACAGTGTGCCAGCATTGACCATACCATGTACTTTCATAAACCATTTCGTGTAGATGATTGGATGCTCTATGACATGGAGGCAACGATTAGTGCAAGTTCAAGAGGATTGAACTTTGGACGAATGTGGCAAAATGGACAATTGGTCTGTAGTACAGTACAAGAAGGTCTAATTAGAATTCGTGAAATCGAAACGCAATAAGATAATTGATCTATGCTTCAAGCCAAATCTTCAGATTTGGCTTTTTTACTTCATATTTGTATTTATAAATTATTCGTTTCGGTTGCAAAGCTAACAAGAAAAAATGATCGATTCTTGAAGTCGCTCATGGCATAGTGCGACTAATAAATCAAAATGAAAAGCACAGGACATGAGTCTAAATACGCAAATTTTAATTGCTGCAATTTTAGGTGTGGCTTTTGGCTTCTTGTTAAATGTATTCCCTGATACAGCATTTTTTAACGGAAGTTTATATGGCTTAGGGATTGCCAGTAGTATTTTTATTGGTCTACTTAAACTATTACTGATTCCTCTAATTTTTAGTTCTATTGTTGTCGGAGTTTCCAATCTGCAGACTGGTGGCCAACTTGGTAGAACTTGGAAAATTACCCTTGCTTGTTGTGTCACAACCACAACGTTGGCGCTGATTTTAGGGCTTGCGTGTGCGCATCTTTTCGAGGTCGGGAAGGGTGTAGACATCACTATTTTTCAAGAGACCATGAATCAGCATCAGACGCCTGATACTTTGACTCCCTCGAGTTTTTTTACCAACTTTATCCAAAATACACTAATAAACCCGTTTAAAGCATTTGCTGAAGGTAATGTGTTAGCCGTTGTCGTTTTTGCACTTTTAATTGGGGTGGCTCTCGTTAAAGGTGGTGAAAAATTTAAAACAGTGAAAGCGTTGAGTCAGCAATTTTTTGAAATCATGATGTTGATGATTGGTTGGGTGATGAAGCTCGCACCAATAGGGATTTTTGCATTACTGGCAAAGTTAATCGCGACGGAGGACCTATCCGTTCTGAGTCGATTAGCAGAATTCGCAGCAGTAGTCACGGGAACAACCATCTTTCATGGCCTTGTTGTTTTGCCTTTGTTGCTCTGGATTTTCGGGAGAATGAATCCAATTACATTTTTTAAGGGAACACGAGCAGCCTTGATTACGGCGTTTGCTACCAGCTCAAGTTCCGCAACCATGCCGCTATCAATGAAGTGTGCTCAGGAAAATTTAGGAGTAAGACCCCAGACTGCAGGATTTGTGATCCCGCTCGGGACACAGTTGAATATGGATGGGACGGCATTGTATGAGGCTGCGGCGGCGCTGTTTATTGCGAATTTAATGGGGCTTGACTTAACGTTAGGACAACAATTGATTGTGTGTGCGACAGCAATGATTGCATCTTTAGGGGCACCAGGTATACCTAGCGCAGGTATGGTTACCATGATTATGGTTTTACAATCAGTTGGACTCCCAGCAGAAGCAATCGCGATATTATTGCCGATTGACCGTTTGTTAGATACCGTTAGAACAGTGGTTAATGTGCAGGGGGATATGATGATTAGTGTTGTTGTAGATCGTTACATGAATCCTGATCATGAACCCATTGAAAAAAATACAGCTTAAAAGATTGGATCAGATATAAAAAAGCAGGGATCACCCTGCTTTTTTATTAAATACATTATGCAACTTTCAGTGCTGCGCGTTCTGCTGCTGGTGATTGATTCAGATAGTTAATCGCATCTTCAGTTTTTGCTTCATGAACAGGGTCATACCAAGGCATTAAATAGCCGAGTTGTTGAGAAACAAGCCAGAATGGGTGTGGGAGTAAACCATTGTCTTTTTGGGCAATTCGTGCCCATTCACGCCAAATCCAAGGTTTGTAAACAGCTGGTTTAATTGATTCAAAGCGAGGGTCTTGACCCATAATATGAGCAGCACCATCAACCCATAAACCTAATACAGCAGCAATCACAACTACACTTTGATAATAACGAGAAATATAACCACCGCCGAGATGACGATATAAGTCAAATGCAACGGTACGGTGTTCAATTTCCTCAGCACCATGCCATTTTACGAGATCGAGCATATTGGCATCAGCGCCCAATTCACCCCATTTTTTGTTGTACAAGGCATATTTGCCGAGGACACAAGTCATATGTTCAACAGTAGCAATAATACCTAATCTGAATAAATCCCACTGATGATCTAAGGCTTTTGGGATGTTTAGACCTAAAGGTTTATCCGCTAAAAGTTTTCCAAAAAGAAAGTCCATGATATCGAGGTTACGTTGAATATCGATATGACGTGCGCTGAGATATTCTTTATTTGCTGAATTATGTGCTTGAGCGTGCATCGCTTCTTGGCGAATAAAAGCTTTCACATCTTCTGCAAGTTTTTCATCAGTAATTTTGGGCAAAACTTTGTTGTACAGACGACAAAACCAAAATTCGCCTGCTGGTAAGATATTATTGATTTCATTGATAAAATAACTAACGAAAGGCTGATTTGGAACCCAATCTACTGGTGTATCCGCCCACTCAAATTTAACTTTACGAGGTTTGATGTGATACTCAATAGAAGATCCAATCTTACTATTTCTTAATCGAGACAATAATTTCATCACACTTTCCTGAATTTTTGTTGTGATTATCATTTTTCAGTATAAAAAAATGCCCTCAAATAACCTTAGCATTTGAGGACATTGATATATCAATTAGTGAATGTAATGATTTAACCATTCGGTAGGGTAGATACTATTCGGCTTTGTTGGATTTTAGTTCGGTTGTTTCGCTTGGTGATTCATCATCTTCTTGAATAACATGTTCAAAATCTTCATCGATGTCTGATTCACTTACTTCAGGAATTGCACTTAGATCAAATCCGTTAGGCTGCTCAAGCGTAAAATTTAAACGACCAGCAATAACGCTTGCGAGTTCTTCAAGACCTTGCTTATTGAGGGATGAGAACAATTGGATAGAGAAGTTAAGCTTCATTTTCTTTAATTGAGCTTTGACTTCTTGCAATGCTTTGGAAGCTGGACCACGATTTAACTTATCTGATTTTGTTAATAAAACATGGACAAATAATTTACGTGAATAAGCCCATTCTAACATCATGACATCGAAATGTTGTAAAGGGTGTCGTATGTCCATTAACAATACAAGCCCTTGTAAACTTTCACGATGAATGAGGTAGTTTTCAAGCTCTTTTTGCCAAACGATTTTCATGCTTTCAGGTACAGCAGCATAGCCATATCCAGGAAGGTCAACTAATCTTTGTTCGGCATTGCCCATGCTAAAAAAGTTAATCATTTGTGTGCGACCAGGTTTTTTAGACGCACGTGCAAGTTGTTTTTGATTAGTTAATGCATTAATCGCACTCGATTTACCAGCATTCGAACGACCTGCAAAAGCAATCTCATAACCTGTGTCATCGACACATAAATTCAGTTTTGGTGCACTCATTAAGAATTCGGCTTTGCGCAACCAGTTGAGCGCTTGAACCGAATATTCAGTAATCGCTGGATCGGCTTTTTTCTCATAGCTGATCTTTTGCTTTGGGGCATTTGACGCCTTACTGTTTTTCGACTTTCCTCTGCTGTGATGCATAGCTCAACTTCAATAACTCAATTTACAATCAGCTATTATAAAGGAAGTCGCGCATGCAAGCGAATACTCAATCGAATTGAGTCAATCTATGGTGTAACTTGAATGAAAGGAATGGGTGAATCTGAATTGAATTTTATACCTGAGGTGGGTATAACATCCTTCAGTTTAAATTGATCTAAATGCTGATAAAACTGTTGGACTGCATGATCTAAAATGCCTTTCAAGCCACAGTCACTTCTTAATACGCATGGCGGGTTATGACACTCTACAATTTGCTGATCGCCTTGAAGTGTTCTCACTAAAGTCCCTAATGAGATATTCAGAGTTTGAGGGGCTAGACGTATACCGCCACCTTTGCCTCGACTGGTCATTAGCCAATTTTGTTTTGCCATAAAGTGAACGATTTTCATGGCATGGTTTTCTGAGACCTGCAATTGGTTTGCCAGTTCTGCAATGGTATAAGGCAAGTCGCGAGGTTGTGCGACATACATCAATATACGCAGCGCATAGTCGGTAAATTTATTCAGTTGCATAGATCATCATAAAAGATAGCTTATTTCCATCTTAACATTGAAAGCCCCGTGAACGGAGCTTTCAATGATCTCTTAAAATCTTATTTCGGTTAAAGATTTAGATGAATTAATTTTTTAGTGGTGCAGATACCTCAACCACATCACCTACTTGATAGTGGTTTAATAAGATATTTGCCACAGAATATTCAGTTGCTTCATCTACCGCTTTTACTGTGATTTGATACTGGTCAGCTTGTGCAGCATCAAAGCTAAATTGTTGTGGTTGGCGCATCTCTTGCCCCGGTACTTGGACTCGCACCGAAATATATTCACCTGCTTCAGCCGTCGCAATGGTGTGACCGTCTTTGGCAGCTAAACTGAAGGTTTTGGTGTTAGCTTCAGCTTCAATCGCTGTAATTTTAAATTCACGCCAGCCAGCCCAACCGCCATTTTGTGCAGTCAAAGCTTCATATTTTGATTTTTCAACACCAATTAAAATGTCTGCCAATTGCATATACGCGGCTTTCCAAGCAGCAATCAGATCAGAGTCCATTGGCACATCTAATACTTCGCTGATTGAATGCAGAAGGTTTTCACCCACAATCGAGTATTGATCCGCTTGAATGTCTAAACTTACGTGTTTAGTGGTAATTCGCTCAATCGCTTTTGCCAAAACTGTAGGATTTTCAATATTTTCAGCATATGCCAAAACAGCAGCAGCTAAAGCACGTGGCTGACGACCAGTACTTTGATGATCCATGTTAAATGTATTTTTTAACTCGGGGTTGTTGTTCAGCATGCGATTATAGAAATAGGTCGTAAGGGCAACACCATTCTCACGCAGAACGGGAACAGTCGCTTTTACAAGTTCAATATGTTGTGGCGTCATGAGCTTCAACTTTGGCTTTATTAAAAGATATATTTAAAATACATCTTTTAGGGTCGAGCTGCAATATGACTTGCATAGAAAACCTTAAAATAATTATGGGATATTAAAATATCCCATAATGAAGTTAAAAATGATGGGTAAAGGGAGGACTATTTTTTTCCAAATAATGAGCCCAGTAGACCGCGTACGATTTTTTTCCCAGTGCTTCCGCCGAGGCTTCGTGCAGCACTTTTAGCAAACGTACCGACAATATCTTGGGTGAGTTTTTCGCGTTGTTTGGCTGCACGTTCTGCTTCTTTTTGTTGTTCACGGGCAAGGCGTTCTTGTTCTTTGGCTTGCTGTTTTGCGAAAGCTTCTTGTTCGGCTTGTTGTTGATGCTGAACTACTTTGTTTTGCAGTATTTCAAAAGCACTTTCTCTATCAAGTACTTGCTCATAAACACCCGCAACCACACTGTTTGTCATGAGCGTCTTACGCTCTTCAAGCGTGATAGGTGTAAAAGATGAATATGGGGGCATAACCCAACCGCGTTCAACCATTTGTGGCGTGCCTTTCTCATCTAGACAGCTAATTAGCGCTTCACCAACTGCCAACTCCGTAATGGCGTCCTGTACTTTGAATGCAGGATTGGGTCTAAAAGTATCAGCTGCAGTTTTTACTGCTTTTTGATCTTTTGGTGTGAAGGCGCGAAGTGCATGCTGAACACGGTTGCCCAGTTGTCCTAAAACACTTTCAGGTAAATCCAGCGGATTTTGGGTGACAAAATAAATACCTACTCCCTTAGAGCGGATTAAGCGTACCACTTGTTCGATCTTTTCTTGCAAACCAGAGCTGGCATTGTCAAACAGTAAATGAGCTTCATCGAAGAAAAATACCAATTTCGGTTTATCCATATCACCGACTTCAGGTAATTGTTCAAACAGTTCGGAAAGCATCCACAGTAAGAAAGTCGCATAAAGCTTTGGTGTGTTCATTAATTTATCGGCAGCGAGCAAATTAATATTGCCGTGACCTTGTGCATCGGTTTGGATAAAATCCATGAGGTCTAATGCAGGCTCACCAAAAAATTGATCACCGCCTTGATCGGACAGTGCTAGCAAATTACGTTGGATTGCACCCAAGCTGGCAGGAGAAAGATTGCCGTATTCTGCTTTAAAGTCAGCTGCATGCTCAGTCACATAAGTGATCATCGCCTTGAGGTCTTTAAAGTCGATCAGTAATAAACCTTGATCATCCGCAATGCGGAAAATCGCAGAAAGCACACCTTCTTGGGTATCATTCAAATTCAGCATTCGGGCTAAAAGCAATGGACCAATTTCTGATACTGTAGTCCGAATCGGATGACCTTGTTCGCCAAATAAATCCCAAAAAACCACAGGTGATGCGCTAAATGGGATTGATTCAATATTGAGGCTCTTGATGCGTTCATCAAATTTTGAATTATTTTCACCTGCTTTGGCAAGGCTAGAGACATCACCTTTTGCATCGGCTAAAAATACCGGCACACCAATACGAGAAAAGCTCTCTGCCAAGACCTTTAAAGTGACTGTTTTTCCAGTTCCTGTTGCGCCGGCAATCAAGCCATGTCGGTTTGCCAGTTGCGAATGTAAAACAATCTCTTGGGATGTATCTGAGGTTTTTTTTGCGATGACAATTGGTGTGCCCATAATTATTCCTTTTTATTCGATCTTTTGTTGTTGCATTATTTTGAGTGCTTGTTGAATATCTTCTATCAAATCGTGAGGATGTTCCAGTCCTATACAAAAACGAACCAATATTCCTTCTTGTAAATGTGGATGTGCAAGCTCACGCATTTGATCAATTTGATAGAGCATTACTAAACTCACTGGGCCACCCCAGCTAAAACCTAATTTAAACAGGTTAAGCGCATCACAAAAATTGCGTATATCTTGAAGATTATATTTTTTATCAAAAATTACACTGATCAAACCTGCGCTCAATTCTGATAGGCAAACTTCTTTCCAAAAAGTATGACCTGCAGATTTTGGATTGGCAGGGTGCAATACTTGTGCAAACTCATTTTGCTGTAGAAGCCAGCTTAATAAAGTTAGCGCTGATTTAGATTGGTGTGTATAACGGAGTTCCATTGAAGATAGGCTGCGCTGAATCTGTGCGGTGTCATCGCCTGATATAGAAATCCCTTGAATTGCATGCATGCGAAATAGCTTGTGGTATAAATCCTTGTTTTTTGTTACGACACTCCCCATGAGAATGTCACCACCACCGCTTGGATATTTGGTGAGTGCATGGACGGTGATATCGACTGCTAAGTGTTCTGTACCAAAATCAAAAGCATTAAAAGCCAGACCCGCTCCCCAAGTATTATCAAGTGCGGTAAGGATCTTATGCGTTTGAGCTTTTTTGACCAGATTCTTTAAATCTGGAAATTCGAGTGTTACAGATCCTGCAGCTTCTAACCAAATTAACTTAGCTTTATCACTGGGTTTAAAGCTCTCAACATCAATTGGGTTATAGACCTTAACGGCAATACCATAACGTGATTCTAGGTTTCGCAAATGCTCCATATTTGGACCGTAAATATTGTCCGCGACCCAAACTTCATCACCATGTGCTAAAAAACAAGAATTCACCAAGTTGATTGCAGAGAGTCCGCTTGGTGCAAGGAGGCAGTATTTTCCGCCTTCTAATTGTGCAATATTGTCGCCTAGCGTAAACGTAGTGGGGGTGCCATGCGTTCCGTAACTATAGTCATAAGCATCGGTCCAATGGCGATTGAAAAGAGCATCGGTATTTTCAAAAATGATCGTTGATGCACGATAAATAGGAGGTTGAATACTATTTAAAAGTTGAGGTGCTTTTCTAGGGCTATGTATGAGTTGAGTTTGCGTATTTATTTTCACAATTTACCTGTATAAACCGTCATTTTATAACTAACAAAACATACTACTAAAAAACTGCATAGCTGTGCTTTGTTTAAAATTATTTAACAACCTATAGGTTGGCTTCATTTTTGCAACTGCTAGTGCAATATAAGAAAAGTTCGGGTTGGAAAATGAAGCCATTAAAAGTGCATTACTTTCAGCATATTGCTGGTGAAGGGTTCGGAAGTTGTTATGAATATTTAAAATCAATTGGAGCACAAATTAGTGCTACGGAGTTTTTTGCATTACCTGTTGAGATGGCATTAGAAATCGAGGCGTTACCAGCAATTGAAGATATTGATTTACTAATCATCATGGGTGGAGCAATGAGTGTAAATGATGAGGCAAATTATCCATGGCTAAAAATAGAAAAAAGATGGATCCGTCGATATTTATCACTAGGCAAGCCTGCCATTGGTTTGTGTCTCGGAGGTCAGCTTATAGCCAATGCTTTGGGAGCAAGTGTACGTTTAAATGAACAACAAGAGTTAGGTTGGACTAATGTCTTCAGAACTCAACATGGTTTATCAGATTACTTTGAAATACCTAAAGAATTGGAAATAATGCAATGGCACAGTGAGACTTTTGAGATTCCTAAAGGAGGCGTCAGACTGGCTGAAAATAATGTGTGTGCAAATCAAATGTACCAAATTGGAAAGAATGTGCTGGGTTTTCAGTTTCATCCAGAAATAACGCCGAAAGTTTTACAAATGTATATTGAGAATGAAGAGCATGAGAAGGTATTTTCTGGCGCTTATGTACAATCTTTAGATACCTTAAAACAAACAAAAAAAACGAGGTTCCAAAAAGGGAATGAATTGCTGACCGATGCAATTAATTATGTATTGGGGTTCGGGCAGGGTGTACAAAAGAAAGCCGCCAACGCTTAACCGTAAATTGAGAAAAAATGATAAATAGGTTTGCTTAACAGTTAAACAATCGTTATAATGGGCGACCCTTTGATATTAAGGGCTAAACAACGTTGATTGTTGTTTAGATCGTTACAGTCGTGGCATCGATCACGACCTTAGTGATTTTCACTGCCTCTGACACTTGCCTTGTTTTCGGACAGGGGGAGATGCGTCATGGGTGATTCTTTATATATTTGGCTTGGAGTTTACTGGTATGTCTAACCAGAGAATCCGTATCCGTTTGAAGTCTTTTGATCACCGTTTAATTGATCAATCTTCTCAAGAGATCGTAGAAACAGCAAAACGTACTGGCGCACAAGTTTGTGGTCCAATCCCGATGCCAACTCGCATCGAGCGTTTTAACGTTCTAACTTCACCGCACGTTAACAAAGACGCGCGTGATCAGTATGAAATCCGCACTTACAAGCGTTTGATCGATATCGTTCAACCTACAGACAAAACTGTAGATGCATTGATGAAATTAGATCTTGCAGCTGGTGTAGACGTTCAGATCGCATTGGGTTAAGGCTTTCGGTTAATTAACACTCTAAGTTAATTAAGCCGCTTTTTTAGAGGTTTATGCACATGGCTATTGGTTTAGTCGGTCGCAAGTGCGGTATGACACGTATCTTTACAGATGCTGGTGTTTCTGTACCTGTTACAGTGATTGAGGTTGATCCTAACCGTATCACTCAAATCAAAACGCTTGAAACTGATGGTTATCAAGCGATTCAAATCACTACTGGTGAACGTCGCGAATCTCGCGTTACTAATGCTCAGAAAGGTCACTTCGCTAAAGCGGGTGTTGCTGCTGGTCGTTTAGTTCAAGAGTTCCGTGTTACAGAAGCTGATCTTGAAGGTCGTGAAGTTGGCGGAACTATCGGTGTAGATTTGTTCACAGTGGGTCAAATCGTTGACGTAACTGGTCAGTCTAAAGGTAAAGGTTTCCAAGGTGGTGTTAAGCGTTGGAACTTCCGTACTCAAGACGCTACTCACGGTAACTCTGTTTCTCACCGTGTTCTAGGTTCTACAGGTCAAAACCAGACTCCTGGTCGCGTATTCAAAGGCAAAAAAATGGCTGGCCATTTAGGTGCTGAACGCGTAACTACACAGGGTCTTGAAATCGTTGCTATCGATACAGAGCGTTCAGTTCTTGTAGTTAAAGGCGCGGTTCCTGGTGCTACCGGTGGTGACGTAACTGTTCGTCCTACTATCAAGGCTTGAGGGGAAATAACGTGAATTTAAATACTGTTTCCGGCTCTGCTGTTGAATTATCAGAAGTTGCGTTCGGTCGTGAATTCAATGAAGCTCTTGTACACCAAGTTGTTACGGCTTATTTAGCTGGTGGTCGTCAAGGTTCAAAAGCTCAGAAATCACGTGCAGACGTTTCTGGCGGTGGTAAAAAACCATTCCGTCAAAAAGGTACTGGTCGCGCTCGTGCTGGTTCTATTCGTAGCCCAATCTGGGTTGGCGGTGGTAAAACTTTTGCTGCTCGTCCACAAGACTGGTCTCAAAAAGTAAACCGTAAAATGTATCGCGGTGCTATGCAATGCATCCTAGCTGAACTTGTTCGTCAAGATCGCTTAGTTTTAGTTGAAGAGTTTGCTGTAGCTGCTCCAAAAACTAAAGAATTGCTTGCAAAACTTAACGACTTGAATGCTACTCGTGCATTGATCGTTACTGATGCTGTTGATGAGAACTTGTATCTAGCTGCTCGTAACCTTCCACACGTTGATGTGGTTGATGCTGCTGCTATCGATCCTGTTAGCTTGATCGCGTTCGATAAAGTTGTTATGTCTGTAGCTGCTGCTAAGAAAATTGAGGTAGAACTCGGATGAACAACGAACGTATCTATCAAGTCCTAAAAGGACCTGTATTCTCAGAAAAAGCACAAGTTTTAGGTGAAACTGCTGGTGTTCAAGTGTTTAAAGTTGCTATCGATGCAAACAAACTTGAAATCAAAAAAGCAGTTGAACAATTATTTGGTGTAGAAGTTGTTAAAGTTAACACGACTATCACTAAAGGTAAGACTAAACGCTTTGGTAAAACTATCGGACGTCGTTCTGATGTTAAAAAAGCATACGTCACCCTGAAAGCTGGCCAAGATGTAGAAATGGCTGACTTGGGCGATACCGCTGAAAGCACAGCGGAATAAGGACGAGAATTATGCCTATTCAAAAATGTAAGCCAACGTCTCCAGGACGTCGCTTTGTAGAGAAAGTCGTTCACGACCATCTTCACAAAGGTGCGCCTTATGCTCCGTTGGTAGAAGCTAAAAAACGTACTGGTGGTCGTAATAACAACGGTCACATTACTACACGTCACGTTGGTGGTGGTCACAAGCAACATTACCGTATTGTTGACTTTAAACGTAACAAAGATGGCATTCCTGCGACTGTAGAGCGTATCGAATACGATCCTAACCGTACTGCACACATTGCATTAGTTTTGTATGCTGATGGTGAGCGTCGTTATATCATTGCGCCTAAAGGTCTACGTGCTGGTGATAAAGTTCAATCTGGTAACGATGCTCCAATTCGTCCAGGTAACTGCTTACCACTTCGTAACATGCCTATCGGTTCTACTCTTCACAATATCGAGCTTAAAATCGGTAAAGGCGCTCAATTAGTGCGTTCTGCTGGTGCTTCTGCTCAGTTATTGGGTCGTGACGGTTCTTACGCAATTATTCGTCTACGTTCTGGCGAAATGCGTAAAGTACACGTTGAATGTCGCGCAGTTCTTGGTGAAGTTTCTAACCAAGAAAGCAACTTACGTTCACTAGGTAAAGCTGGTGCTTCACGCTGGCGTGGTGTTCGTCCTACCGTTCGTGGTATGGCGATGAACCCGGTAGATCACCCACATGGTGGTGGTGAAGGGCGTAACAAAGGTATTCAACCTGTAAGCCCATGGGGTCAAAAAGCTAAAGGGTACAAGACACGTACCAATAAGCGTACGACTAAGATGATCATTCGCGACCGTCGCGTTAAGTAACAAGTAAAGGAATCTGACAATGCCTCGTTCTCTGAAAAAAGGCCCATTCGTCGATGCGCACTTGTTCGCTAAGGTTGAAGCGGCTATCGCGGCTAATAACCGTAAGCCGATCAAAACTTGGTCGCGTCGTTCGATGATCCTCCCGGATTTTGTTGGTTTAACAATTTCTGTACACAATGGTCGTAACCATGTTCCGGTAATCGTATCTGAGCATATGGTTGGTCACAAGCTTGGTGAATTTGCACCGACTCGTACTTACCGTGGTCACGGTGTTGACAAGAAATCTAAACGTTAATAGGTGCTATGATGGAAGTAACTGCTAAATTACGCGGTGCCGCTATCTCGGCACAAAAAGCTCGTTTGGTTGCAGACTTGATTCGCGGCAAATCTGTTGCGCACGCTCTTAACATCCTAAACTTCAGCAACAAAAAAGCTGCAGTTTTAGTTAAGAAAGCGTTGGAATCTGCGATTGCAAACGCTGAACATAATAACAGTTTAGATGTAGACGATCTTAAAGTTTCTACGATCTACGTTGATGAAGGCATGAGCCTTAAACGTATTTTGCCACGTGCTAAAGGTCGTGCAGATCGTATTACTAAGCGTACTTGTCACATCACCGTTAAGGTAGGGGTTTGATATGGGTCAGAAGGTTCATCCAATCGGTATCCGCCTAGGTGTTGTGAAACGTCATAACGCTAACTGGTATGCGAATCCGAAACAATACGCTGAATACTTGCTTAAAGATCTTCAAGTTCGTGAGTTTTTAAACAAAAAACTTAAGAATGCGATGGTGAGCAATATTCTTATCGAACGTCCAACAGGCGCTGCTAAAGTAACAATTAGCACTGCTCGTCCTGGTATCGTGATCGGTAAAAAAGGCGAAGACATTGAAAAATTACAGCGCGAACTTACCAATATTATGGGTGTTCCAGCGCAAGTAAGCATCAACGAAATTGATCGTCCAGATTTAGACGCTCGTCTAGTTGGTGAAGCAATTGCTTCTCAATTAGAAAAACGTGTAATGTTCCGTCGTGCTATGAAGCGTGCGGTTCAAAACACTATGCGTGCTGGTGCGAAAGGTATCAAAGTTGAAGTTTCTGGTCGTTTAGGCGGTGCAGAGATTGCACGTACTGAATGGTATCGTGAAGGTCGTGTACCTCTACATACTCTTCGTGCTGACATCGACTATTCAGCGGTTCGCGCAGAAACTACTTACGGTACGATCGGCGTTAAAGTTTGGATCTTCCGTGGTGAGATCTTGGGCGGCATGAAACAAGTCATGAACCCAGCTCCAGCTGAAGAACGTCCAGCTAAACGTGGTCGCGGTCGTGGTGAAGGTCAAGAGCGTCGTGGTCGTCGCAATGATCGTTCTGCTGAAAAAGGAGAATAATCCATGTTGCAACCTAAACGTACTAAATTCCGTAAAGTGCAAAAAGGCCGTAACACTGGTCTAGCACATCGCGGTAGCACAGTATCTTTTGGTACTATCGCACTTAAATCAGTTGAACGTGGTCGCATGACTGCGCGTCAAATTGAAGCAGCGCGTCGTACAATCAGCCGTCGTGTAAAACGTGGTGGTAAGATCTTTATCCGTGTATTCCCGGACAAACCAATTACTGAAAAACCATTAGAAGTTCGTATGGGTAAAGGTAAAGGTTCTGTGGAATATTGGGTTTGTGAAATCAAACCAGGTAAGATCCTGTACGAAATGGAAGGTGTGAACGAAGAATTAGCGCGTGAAGCATTTACGCTTGCTGCTGCTAAACTTCCGTTTAAAACCACTATCGTGACTCGGACGGTAATGTAATGAAAACTAAAGATCTACGTGAAAAGTCGGTAGAAGAATTGACAGCTTTGCTTGATGAGCAACAGTTGAACCAATTCCGTCTTCGCATGGCTAAAGCAACTGGTCAATTGGGTAAATCGCACGAAGTGCAATTAACTCGTAAAACTATTGCTCGCATCAAGACCCTCCTTACCGAAAAACAGGGGAACGCACAATGAGTGAGCAAACAGTTCGCACGTTAACAGGCAAAGTAGTAAGCGACAAGATGGACAAGTCTATCGTTGTTCTTATCGAACGCCGCGTTCAACACCCGTTGTATGGCAAATCAATCCGCCGTTCAATAAAATTACACGCTCATGATGAGAACAACACTGCTAAAACTGGCGATGTTGTAACTATCAAAGAAAGCCGCCCAATTTCTAAAACTAAGTCTTGGACTTTAGTTGAAGTTGTTGAAGCAGCTGCTGAGTAAATAACGTTCTTGTTGCATCATCGGTCAATTTCGAGTACTCTTTGAGCCTTTCGAAATTGTGACCGGTGATGCTCGGTTTTGGAGTAGGGCAATGATTCAGACCGAAACTATGCTCGACGTAGCAGACAACAGTGGTGCTCGCCGCGTACAATGTATTAAAGTACTTGGTGGTTCACATCGTCGTTATGCTTCAGTTGGCGACATTATTAAAGTTACTGTAAAAGAAGCAATTCCACGTGGCCGTGTTAAAAAAGGCGACGTAATGAATGCAGTAGTTGTACGTACAAAATTCGGTATCCGTCGTCCAGATGGTTCTGTTATTCGTTTCGATGATAACGCTGCTGTTATTTTGAACAACAACAAAGCTCCGATTGCTACTCGTATTTTCGGACCAGTGACTCGTGAACTTCGTACTGAACAGTTCATGAAAATCATTTCATTGGCTCCTGAAGTTCTATAATAGAGGCAATCATGGCTAAGATTAAAAAAGGCGATCAAGTAATCGTGATCGCAGGTAAAGAAAAAGGCAAACAAGGTACTGTTTTGTCTGTTTCTAATGACCGAGTTAAGGTTGAAGGTCTTAACTTAGTTAAGAAGCATCAAAAGCCTAACCGTGCAACAGGTGCTGAAGGCGCTATCGTTACACAAGAAGCTTTGCTTCATATCTCTAACGTGGCAATTTTTAATGCTACAACCCAAAAGGCTGACCGTGTTGGTTACCAAGTGATTGACGGCGTGAAAACTCGCGTTTACAAATCAAATGGTGAATCAGTGGCGGTAGCGAAGTAATAGGTTGAAATAGGCAATGGCCAGACTTAAAGCGCGTTACAACGACGAACTTAAAGCTCAATTACAAGAACAATTGGGCGTTAAGAATGTGATGGAGATCCCTCGCATCACTAAAATCACGATCAATATGGGTGTTGGTGCAGCTGCTGCTGACAAAAAACTCCTTGATGGTGCTCTTTCTGATATGCAAGCTATCGCTGGTCAAAAACCAGTTCTTACGTTAGCTCGTAAATCTATCGCTGGTTTCAAAATCCGTGATGGTTGGCCGATTGGTTGTAAAGTTACTTTACGCGGCGAACGCATGTACGAATTCTTAGACCGTTTGATCTCTATCGCGATTCCTCGTATCCGTGACTTCCGTGGTTTCTCTGCGAAATCATTTGACGGTCGTGGTAACTACTCTATGGGTCTTAAAGAACAGATCATGTTCCCTGAGATCGATTTTGATAAGATTGACCGTATTCGTGGTATGGATATTACCATCACTACGACTGCTCGCACCGATGACGAAGGCCGTGCGCTTATGCGTGCATTCGGCTTCCCGTTCAAATAAGAGGTCGATATGGCTAAGAAAGGTATGATTAATCGCGAATTGAAACGCGAAGCTACTGTTGCTAAATACGCTGCAAAACGTGCTGAATTAAAAGCTGTTATTGCAAACGTAAATGCAAGCGACGAAGAGCGTTTCGAAGCGATGATGAAGTTACAAGCATTACCACGTAATGCATCTCCAGTACGTCTTCGTAACCGTTGTGGTTTAACTGGTCGTCCTCATGGTTACTTCCGTAAGTTCGGTTTAAGCCGTAACAAATTACGTGACACAGTAATGCAAGGTGATGTACCGGGCGTTGTTAAGGCAAGCTGGTAAGGAGCACTATAAATGAGTATGCAAGATACCGTTGCCGACATGTTAACACGTGTTCGTAACGCACAAATGGCGAAGAAACAAACTGTTTCTATGCCAAACTCAAAGTTAAAAGTTGCGATTGCTAACGTTCTTCAACAAGAAGGTTATATAGCTGATGTAGCTGTTGCAGATGCTGAAGGCAAACCAACACTTACTTTGACTTTAAAATATTTCGAAGGCAAACCAGTTATTGAAACTGTGAAGCGCGTTAGCCGTCCAGGTTTACGTCAATATCGCGGTAAAGATAACCTTCCAAGCGTTAAGCAAGGTTTAGGTATTGCAATTGTTTCTACAAGCAAAGGCATCATGACTGATCGCGCTGCACGTGCTGCAGGTATCGGTGGTGAAGTTATTGCTTTTGTTTCTTAATAGGTGATTCCTCATGTCTCGTGTGGCTAAAGCCCCAGTAACTGTACCTAACGGTGTAACAGTTACTCAGAACGGCCGGCAGGTCGAAGTGAAAGGCAGCAAAGGTACTTTGTCTTTCAACCTGCATGCGCTGGTCGAGCTAAAACAGGAAGACGGTATTCTAGCTGTTGCTCCTAAAGCTGAATCTAAAGATGCTTGGATGCAAGCTGGTACTGCTCGCGCTGTGCTTAACAACCTTGTTAAAGGTGTTAGCGAAGGTTTCGAACGTAAGTTACAACTTATCGGTGTTGGTTATAAAGCTGCGGTTAAAGGGAACACAGTTCACCTTAACCTAGGTTTCTCTCACCCGATCGATTACAACCTTCCTGAAGGTGTAACTGCTGAAACACCTACAGCTACTGAAATCGTGCTTAAATCTGCTGATAAAGCAGCTTTAGGTCAAGTTGCTGCAGATATCCGTGGTTACCGTCCGCCAGAGCCATATAAAGGTAAAGGTGTTCGTTATTCTGATGAAGTTGTACTTCGTAAAGAAGCTAAGAAGAAATAAGGCGCGAGGTTCTTATGAACGAAAAGAAACAAACCCGTTTGCGTCGTGCGAAAAGCACACGCTTGCACATCCGTGCATTGGGTGCGACTCGTTTGTGTGTAAACCGCACTCCGCGTCACATCTATGCTCAAGTAATCTCAGCAGATGGTGGCAAAGTATTAGCGCAAGCTTCTACTTTAGATGCTACGTTACGTAGTGGTACTACAGGTAACGTTGAAGCAGCTACTAAAGTTGGTGCTTTAATCGCTGAACGTGCTAAAGCAGCTGGCGTAACTAAAGTTGCATTTGACCGTTCTGGTTTCAAATATCATGGTCGTATCAAAGCCTTGGCTGATGCTGCTCGTGAAAACGGCTTGGAGTTCTAATCATGGCTAAAGTTGAACAAAACGAAGGTCTTGTTGAAAAGCTGGTTGCCGTTGATCGTGTAGCCAAAGTTGTTAAGGGTGGTCGTATTTTCTCTTTCACAGCATTAACTGTTGTAGGTGATGGTAATGGTCGCGTAGGTTTTGGTCGTGGTAAAGCTCGTGAAGTTCCAGCTGCTATTTCTAAAGCACTTGAAGCTGCTCGTCGCAACATGATTACTGTTGAACTTGTTGATGGTACTGTTCAGCACCCTATCAACGCTCGTCACGGTGCTAGCCGTGTTTACATGCAACCTGCTTCTGAAGGTACTGGTGTAATTGCTGGTGGCGCTATGCGTGCTGTTTTAGAAGCTGTTGGTGTACGTAACGTATTAACTAAATGTTATGGTTCTACTAACGCTGCGAACGTAGTAAACGCGACTTTTAATGGTCTGCGTGATATGACTTCTCCTGAGAAAGTTGCTGCGAAACGTGGTCTTTCAGTAGCACAAATTCAAGGGTAATCAATCATGAAAACGATTAAAGTTACCCAGACTAAATCTGCATCGCATCGCTTGAAAAATCACAAGCTTAGCCTTAAAGGTTTAGGTCTGCGTCGTATTGGTCACACTGTAGAAGTTCAAGATACTCCTTCTAACCGTGGTATGATCAATCAAGTTTACTATATGGTTAGTGTAGAGGAATAAGCCATGACTCTGCGTTTAAATACAATTGCACCTGCAGAAGGTGCTAAGCGTGAAAACCTTCGTTTAGGCCGTGGTATTGGTTCTGGCGTTGGTAAGACTGGTGGCCGTGGTGTCAAAGGTCAAAACTCACGTAAGAGCGGTGGTACTCGTCCAGGTTTCGAGGGTGGTCAAACTGCGTTATATCGTCGTCTACCTAAGTTCGGTTTCACTAGCCAATTGGCTTTGAAAACTGCTGAAGTACGTTTGTCTGAACTTAACAAAGTTGAAGGCGATATCGTGTCTCTTGAAACTTTAAAAGCAGCGAACGTTGTACGTAAAGATATGATTCGTGCTCGTATCGTTCTTTCTGGTGAAATCACTCGTGCATTCACTGTTCAAGGTGTTGCATTGACTAAAGGCGCTAAAGCTGCTGTTGAAGCTGCTGGCGGTAAAGTCGAGGAGTAATCGCGAGTGTCTATGTCTCCTAGTTCTACAGGTCATGTTCACATGATGAAAGGTCAACCATTTCACGTGAAATATCGTGAAATTATTCGCCGATTAATGTTTTTAATTGGTGCTTTGGTGGTCTTTCGACTAGGAGCGCATATTCCGCTGCCAGGTATTGATAATGTCGCTTTAGAACGTTTCTTTAATGCAAACCAGGGTACTTTCCTTGGTTTGTTTAATATGTTCTCAGGCGGGGCATTGGAACGAATGTCCATTCTTGCGTTGGGGATCATGCCGTATATTTCTGCATCGATTATCGTGCAGTTAATGTCAACGGTTGTTCCTTCGCTGGAAGCATTGAAAAAAGAAGGCGAGCAGGGCAAGCGTAAGATTAACCAATATACGCGTTACGGCACATTATTCCTTGCAATTGTACAAGGTATTGGTATGTGTGCGGGTCTGATCAGTCAAGGGATTACCTTTACTTCAGGTTTAGCATTCTATATTCCTGCATTAACGTCGTTAGTTGCAGGTACCATGTTCTTAATGTGGTTGGGAGAGCAAATTACCGAACGTGGTGTTGGTAATGGGATCTCTATGATCATCTTTGCAGGTATTGTTGCTGGTTTACCAAGTATGGTTGTGCAATCATTTACCCTAGTGGAAAATGGTCAATCAAGCTTAATTGGTATTGCTATATTTGGCTTATTGTCTTTAGCTGTTTTAGCTGCGATTGTGTTTATTGAAAAAGCACAACGTCGTATACCTGTTAACTATGCTCAAAAGCAGCAAGGTCGCCGAGTATTTACTGCACAGCAGACTCACTTACCATTAAAAATCAACATGGCAGGTGTTATTCCAGCAATTTTCGCAAGTTCGTTATTGCTGTTTCCTGCAAGTTTAGGTCAATGGTTAGGTAGTTCTGATCCTAATGCAGGGATCGTTAAGCGTACACTACAAGATTTGGCATTAGTTTTATCGCCTGGACAACCATTATATTTGGTGCTATTCGGTGCGCTTATTATTTTCTTCTGTTATTTTTATACGGCACTAGTTTTCAGTCCTAAAGAAGTATCAGAAAACTTAAAGCGTAGTGGAGCTTATGTACCTGGTATCCGCCCAGGTGAGCAAACTGCTCGTTATTTAGATCATATTCTTAGTCGTTTAACATTTATCGGTTCGATTTATATCACTGTTGTATGTTTAATGCCGATGGTACTTCAAAGTTCTTTTGGTATTCCATTCCATTTGGGTGGTACATCGCTGTTGATCGTGGTTGTTGTAGTTATGGACTTTATGGCTCAGCTACAGGCACACCTCACATCGCGCCAATATGATAATCAAACACTAATGAGTAAAACGACTGCTCATCCTAAGGGATAAGCGCACTTAGAGGTTTCATCATGAAAGTTCAAGCTTCTGTAAAGAAAATTTGTGGTAGCTGTAAAGTTATCCGTCGTAATGGGGTAATCCGCGTGATTTGTAGCGCTGAACCTCGTCATAAGCAGCGTCAAGGTTAATCTGATCAAGACCTGTTGATTTCAGTAGGCTAATTAGGTTATTATCCGCCCCTCAAAGATTTTGTGGGGCGGTTGATTATCTCTACTGCCTTTTTGGAGAAAGTGAATGGCTCGTATTGCCGGTGTAAACATTCCGGATAACAAGCATGCTGTTATCTCTCTTACGTATATCTTTGGTATTGGCCGCCATACTGCTAAGCAAATCTTAGCTGCAACTGGTATTGCACCAACTACTAAGATCCGTGAATTAGATGACGCTCAGCTTGATGCGATTCGTGCAGAAGTTGCTAAGGTTCCGACCGAAGGTGACTTACGTCGCGAAATTTCCATGAACATTAAACGTTTAATGGATTTAGGCTGCTACCGCGGTCTTCGTCATCGTCGCAGCTTGCCTGTCCGCGGACAACGCACCAAAACTAACGCACGTACCCGTAAAGGTCCGCGCAAACCTATTAAGAAATAAGATTTCTGGAAGCTAAAAGATGGCTAAAGATACTCGCACACGCAAGAAGGTCACTCGTACCGTCTCTGAAGGTGTTGCACACATTCACGCTTCTTTTAATAACACCATTGTGACTATTACCGATCGTCAAGGTAATGCACTGGCTTGGGCCACTTCAGGTGGACAAGGCTTCCGTGGATCACGTAAATCAACTCCGTTTGCTGCTCAGGTAGCTGCTGAAGTAGCTGGTAAAGCTGCTTTAGATTACGGTTTGAAAAACTTGGATGTCCTTGTTAAAGGTCCTGGTCCAGGTCGTGAATCTGCGGTTCGTGCTTTAGGTGCAGTGGGTTATAAAATTAATAGCATTACCGATGTGACTCCAATTCCTCACAACGGTTGCCGTCCACCTAAAAAACGTCGCGTGTAAGGAGAAACATTCATGGCTCGTTATATTGGTCCAAAATGCAAACTCTCTCGCCGCGAAGGGACAGACCTGCAACTTAAATCAGGCGTTAAACCGTTTGATGTTAAGACAAAAAAACATGCTAAAGCTCCTGGCCAACATGGTGGAGCTCGTGGTGGTAAACAATCAGAGTACTCACTACAATTACGTGAAAAACAAAAAGTACGTCGTATGTACGGTGTTTTAGAGCGTCAATTTAGTAACTACTATAAAGAAGCTGCTCGTGTTAAAGGCGCAACAGGTGAAAACTTGTTGAAATTGCTTGAAAGCCGTTTAGATAACGTTGTTTATCGTATGGGCTTTGGTTCTACACGTGCAGAAGCTCGTCAGCTTGTATCTCACCGTTCAATCACTTTAAATGGTCGTCGTGTTAACATCGCGTCAATCCAAGTTAAAGCTGGTGACGTGATTGCAGTACACGAAGGCGCTAAACAACAATTACGTATTAAAAACGCAATTGAATTGGCTGCTCAACGTGGAACTCCTTCTTGGATGGAAGTTGACCATTCTAAATTAGAAGGTACATTCAAATCTGCACCTGATCGTTCTGATTTACCTGCTGAAATCAACGAAAGCTTGATTGTTGAATTGTATTCTAAATAATCCTTGAGGTAGCAATAATGACGCGTACTGCAAACGAGTTTCTAACTCCGCAAGCGATCAAGGTCGAAGCGGCAAGCGGGACCTCGGCAAAAGTGATTCTAGAACCTTTAGAGCGTGGCTTTGGTCATACTCTAGGTAATGCTTTACGTCGCATTCTTTTATCATCTTTACCTGGCGCTGCTGTGGTTGAAGTTGAGATTGAAGGCGTCGAGCACGAGTACAGTACTTTAGAAGGCTTGCAGCAGGACATCGTCGAGCTCTTGCTGAACCTTAAAGGATTGTCTATTAAGCTGTTCGATCAAAATGAAGCATATTTGACATTAGAGAAACAAGGACCTGGCGATGTAACTGCCGCTGATCTTCGTTTACCTCACAATGTCGAAGTGGTTAACCCTGAACATTTGATCGGCACGTTAAGTGCTTCAGGCTCATTGAAAATGCGCTTGAAAGTTGTTCAAGGTCGTGGTTATGAGACTTCTGATTCTCGCTTCCCAGAAGGTGAAACTCGCCCAGTGGGACGTTTACAATTAGATGCGTCTTATAGCCCGATTAAACGTGTTTCTTACACAGTTGAAAATGCTCGTGTAGAACAACGTACAGACCTTGACAAGTTGGTCATTGATCTTGAAACAAACGGGACTGTTGATCCTGAAGAAGCGATCCGTAAAGCGGCAACAATCTTGCAACAACAAATTGCAATCTTTGTTGATCTTCAGAAAGATCAAGCTCCAGTTGCTCAAGAACCTCGTGAAGAAGTTGACCCAATCTTGCTTCGTCCAGTAGATGATCTAGAGCTTACTGTTCGTTCTGCTAACTGTTTGAAAGCAGAAAATATTTACTACATTGGTGATCTTGTTCAACGTACTGAAGTTGAGTTGTTAAAAACTCCTAACTTAGGTAAAAAATCGTTGACTGAGATCAAAGATGTTCTGGCTTCAAAAGGCTTACAACTCGGCATGCGTTTAGAAAACTGGCCACCAGCTAGTTTACGTATGGACGATCGTTTTGCCTATCGTAGTCGTTAATTAAGTAGGACTATCACCATGCGTCATCGTAATAGTGGTGTGAAATTAGGCCGTACAAGCAGTCATCGTAAAGCGATGTTCCAAAACATGGCTAATTCTTTGTTTGAACACGAGTTGATCAAAACAACTGTGCCTAAAGCAAAAGAGTTACGTCGTGTAGCTGAGCCTTTAATCACTTTAGCTAAAGTCGATACAGTAGCAAACCGTCGTTTAGCGTTTGCTCGTACTCGTTCAGCAGCAACTGTTGGTAAATTATTTACCGTTCTTGGCCCTCGTTACAAAGAACGTAACGGCGGTTATCTACGTGTTCTTAAAGCGGGCTTCCGTGCAGGTGATGCTGCACCGATGGCTTACGTTGAGCTAGTAGATCGCGAAGTTAAATAATTTCGTGTAGAACATCGCAAGTTGTTCAAAAAAGGTCGGTTGAATAAACCGGCCTTTTTTTGTCTAACAATTGGCATTACTTGACCTGAATTGATATGTTTTTTGCAACTTTTAGTCAAACTTGACATTGTGTATTGTCAAAAATATGTTTTAATAAAAATGTTCTTATAAAAAGGTTAATAAAAGAAATGGATAAGCAAGTCGATATTCTTATTGTTGGTGCTGGTATCTCTGGAATTGGAATTGCAGCACATTTAATTAAAAATAATCCGAACCGTAAATTTGAAATACTCGAACGTCGTAAAAGTTTCGGTGGAACGTGGGATTTGTTTAAATACCCAGGTATTCGCTCCGACTCAGATATGTCTACTTTTGGCTACAATTTTAAGCCATGGCGTAAAGCGAATGTGCTTGCAGATGGCGCTTCGATTAAAGGTTACTTGGGCGAAGTTGTTAGTGAGTACAATATTAATGAAAAAATTCATTTTGAACATCGTGTCCTTTCAGCTAATTACGATACTTCAATTAAAAAATGGATTGTAGAAATCGAAGATCAAAATGAAAAGAAACAAACTTGGCAAGCTAATTTCGTCTTAGGCTGCACAGGTTATTATAACTATGACCAAGGTTTCCAACCTGATTTTCCAAATCAACATAAATTTAAAGGTCAATTGATTCATCCACAATTTTGGCCTGAAAATTTAGATTATACCGGTAAGAAAGTAGTTATCATTGGTAGTGGAGCAACTGCAATCACTTTAGTACCAGCAATGGCAAAAGGTGGGGCTGGGCATGTAACAATGTTACAACGTTCACCAACGTATATTGCTTCAATTCCTTCGATTGATTTTGTTTATGACAAAACACGTAAATTTATGACAGAGGATATGGCATATAAGTTCACGCGTGCTCGTAATATCGGAATGCAACGTGCGATTTTTGCTTTGTCAAAAAAACAACCTCAACTTGTTCGCAAGTTACTTCTTAAATCTATTGAAATGCAGTTGAAAGGTAAAGTGGATATGAAGCACTTTACCCCAAGTTACAATCCTTGGGATCAACGTTTATGTGTAGTGCCAGACGGTGATTTATTCAAAATTTTACGTAGTGGTAAAGCAAGTGTTGAAACAGATCATATTGAATCATTCACTGAAAATGGTATTCAATTGAAATCTGGTAAACACTTAGATGCAGATATCATTGTTTCTGCGACTGGTCTAGAAATTCAAATTATGGGCGGTATCAAAGCGACGGTTGATGGTCAGCCGATCAAGACTAGCGAACATATGCTTTATAATGGTGTGATGGTAAGTGATGTACCAAATATGGCGATGGTCATTGGTTATGTGAACGCATCATGGACATTAAAAGTAGATGTAGTCGCTGATTATATTTGCCGTCTATTCAAATATATGGATCAGAACGGTTATGATGAAGTTGTCGCACCAACTGACCATTCTGCAATGCTCGATGAAACAGTTATGGGTGAAATGTCATCAGGTTATATTGCGCGTGCGGCTGATCAACTTCCAAAACAAGGTACTAAGGCACCTTGGATGGCAACGCATAACTATTTAGCTGATCGTAAAGATCTCAAAAATGCGACTTTTAATGATGGTATTTTAAAATTTGCGAAGGCTCCGGCACAGTCTGTAAAAAAGCCTAAATTAGTGTCTTAATGAATAGCTATTAAAATAAAAAAGGAAGCGAAAGCTTCCTTTTTCTATCTACAAAGAACGTGATATGAGTTCTTTCATGATTTCATTGGTACCTGCATAAATACGATTTGCACGGTTGTCGATATATGCGCGTGCAATAGGGTATTCAAGCATGAAGCCATAGCCACCGTGTAACTGCAAGCATTCATCGACGACTTTAGAGAACATATCAGAAATTTTATATTTTGCAGCTGCAGCCGCATCTACACCTAACGTACCCTCAAGCTGTAATTCCATACAACGATCTAAATAAGAACGACAAAAGTCTATTTCAGTTCGAAGTTCTGCTAGCTTAAAACGTGTATTTTGAAATGCGCCAATTGGCTTGCCAAATGCTTTACGATCTTTTGTATATTGTACTGTGTGTGCAAAGGCAGCTTCTGCACCAGCTTGGCAGATAATCGCTACAAGCATACGTTCCCAAGCGAGTTCTTTCATAAGCATGATGAAGCCCATGCCTTCCATACCAATCAAGTTTTCCTTTGGTACACGAACATTATCAAAGAACAATTCGCAAGTATCTTGCCCTTTCATACCAATTTTATTGAGTGGTTTACCTTTGGTGAATCCTGCTCGATCAGCTTCGACAATAATGAGAGATAAGTTGGCTGAACCTTTATCACTATTACCTGTCTTGCACACAACAATCGCCATGTCACATAGATAACCATTGGTAATAAAAATTTTAGAACCATTGATGACATATTCATCGCCATCTAAAACTGCAGAAGTTCGTACAGCTTGTAAGTCTGAACCTGTACCAGGCTCAGTCATCGCAATGGCAGTGACAACTTCGCCAGAAGCCATTTTAGGGAGCCATTTTTTCTTCTGCTCTTCGTTGGCAAAATTATTCAGGTAATTCGCAACAATATCCGAATGCAATGAAAAACCAGTTGATGAATCCATTGCATAAGCTTGTTCTTCAATGAGGATCATACTGTAGAGTCGATCTACACCATATCCACCATATTCTTCAGGCATTGTGGTGCACAATAGACCCATTTCACCCGCTTTATTCCATAAGTCACGATCTACATGTTGTTGTTCTTCATATTTAGCAATATTTGGAACGACTTCTTTTTCATAGAATTTTCGGACAGTATCACGAAACGCTTCATGCTCTGCATTGAATAATTTTCGAGGCAACATATTAGGAATTGGTCGAATTGCGCCTGATTGCATATTTATATTTCCATAAGTGTTATTAGAATAGCCACAACATAAGAGAGCCTGAACATTGGTGCAATGTGTTGAATGCTCAAAACGCAAGAATTGCTGATGAATTTGGTCAATTGATATTTTTAAAACACAAAGCTCATGGCTTCAGTTAAAATGGAATGAACACAGATTAGGGGATAAAAATGTACGATGAATTAACGCTTGAAGAGCGTAAAGTTATCTATCGCGCACGTCGTGGTTTAAAAGAAATTGACGTGTATTTTGATCCTTATGTAAAGCAATACTATTTGCAAGCTGAACCAGAAGAGAAAGCAATGTTTGCTGAACTGGTTGAACAAGAAGATCCTGATTTATTGGATTGGTTTATGGAGGTTTCTGAACCACCTCGACCTGAATTGCGCGATTTTATTCAAAAATTAAAAGATTATGTCCATAATCCATGAGCACTATTCACTGAAACACAGCTTTTATTCGGCTGTGTTTCATGTTTTCTTTATGCTCATCATAAGTATTACTTTATTAATCTGTATTGAGCTCATTTATGCTTTGGGCAGTATTATATTTATACTGATTATCTGGTGGAATTTTAGAAAAAAACCACAATTAAAAGAATTACAAAAAATAGACAAAGATTTATGGTCGATTCAAATGACTTCAAATCTAAAAATATACCAAGCAAAACTGAATCGAGTTTTTCATTTTCATTACTTCGTAGTACTCAGTTTTAACGAAAATAAATTCGACTCTTTGGTGATTTGGAGAGATCAAATAGATGAAAAACAATGGAAAAGCTTGATTACTCATGCAAGTTTTGGCTAATTGTTAGACAATAAGTCTTTTATTTTTAAATTTAAAACATGATAAAAAACAATTATTTAAAAATATATAATATGTATAAAAAATGAATTGTTTGACGAAAATGAAAGAAAATCAAATTGTTAGACAAAAATACGGTGAAATCTTAATTTCTAAAGTACATTAAATATACCAACAGCTAAAGAGGAATTTCAAAATGAGTGAAATTCATATGTGGTTGTTTCTAGTGGTTGCTGCTGTTATGGCAATTATAATTGGAAGACTAGGAACTGTGCTGAAGGAACGAATTGAACACCACAACAACGAACAAAATAAACTCTCTTGAGTTTACCGTTTAATAAGTAGCATGTGCCGAACCGTCGCAATGCTACTTTTTTTTGCCCAAAATTTTAACAATTCAAAAAATAAGTCAATTATTTCAATTCAGATCAATGACAGACTAATTGTTAATGAAGTGCATTGCTGCACTTTTATTCAGCGATTGCATCTGATATTTTAAATCGCAAGGATGACAAAATTATAAAATTGAGGACAGGAAGTATGTCTAAATTAAAGACTCAAGGTCTTTTCACGGCAATTGCGGTTGTAGCAGCTACAACTTTATCTGGATGTTCATACGTAATCAAAACTGGTGCGAATGCATCACTTGCTTTTAGTGAAAAACACATCTTACCACCAGTACTCTCAATGGGTGATGTGGATATGGTGTGTAATCAGGGCACAGCTTTGACTCCTGTGATTATGGCGACTAAAGATATGGGTGCTGATCCGACCCGTATGGCAGTTCTTTTATATTCAGCTTCAGGGATGTGCGCAGAAAATCGTGCCTTAGATGCAGAATTAAGATACCTAAGAGCATCAAAAGCAGGTCAAGTGACAGAAGCACAAGATGCGCGTATTGAACAAAAGCGCTGGGCTGCTGTTGCTGCCGAACGTCAATATACGGGTTATCAATTGTTTGCGGAACGTTGGCAGTCTAAATATAAATATAATTTAGGTGACTCATGTCCAACTATGCGTCGTAATCTTGACCAAACAGTATATCTGTTAGGGATGTTAAGTGGCTTACAAGCAATGACCAATGATATTGCTTCTGGTGGTCAAGTGCATGTTCCTAAAGATATCGCAGCAATTGTTGAACGTGGCATGGTCTGCCTTGATAACAACAAGTTTTGGGGTGTACCGAATGCTACTCGAGCAGTGATTTGGACATTATTACCTGGAGCTGATGCAGGCAAACCAGATCCATACCAAACGCTTAAACAATCTATGCAAATTGGTGAGCAAAAAGGAGTACGCTTATCGCATGCCTTGTATGCTGTTGCAGCACAAGCCAGTGGTGACGATGCAAAAATACGTGATGCATTACGTTCTTATGCCGCTTCACGTGCTGAAAAAGTTCCTGTAAATCCAGAGTTTAAGTTATTGGATAATATGGCAGGACAAATGATACAAGCGATCTCAGACCGTTATTGGACGGAGAATACAGGTGTCCGAACTGAAGCAGATGGAATGTCGAGCTTCTGGGATGATCAAGCGACCAATGAAGCCGATGATCTTTTCGAGAACACATTAGGCGAATAAGATTTTTTAATTTTGTTCAAAATTAAAAATGGAGTTATTCAAGAAAAAGAGCTTTAAGCTCTTTTTCTTTTAGGAATACGAAAGATGAAAGATACTATCCTGATTCGAAAAATACTGTTTATTGCATGCTGTATCAGTATTGCTGCTAGTTTGCAGATTTTTCAGGAGTATTTTTTCTATTGGCGTCCTGTATTGGATGAAGAAATTTGGCGAGTATGGACAGCTCACTATGTACATGTGGGATGGATACACTATGCATTGAATATGGTGGGTTTAGCCTGCCTACCATTCATCTTCCCATATGTCAAAATTAGGTACATGTTGTACTTGTTGATCGCACTCCCGCCATTAATTAGTTTAAGTTTTTTTTATGTTTATCCTCGCGTTGAAGCTTATGCAGGTCTATCAGGGGTGCTACATGGTATGTATATGGCTTTGGCAGTTTATTTTTTTAAATTTGAAAAAGAACGTAAATTCTCGCTGCTTGTATTAGCTTTAATCACGGGCAAAATTTTGTGGGAAAATATCTTTGGTTCTCTCGATACTGCGCAAATGATTGGTAGCCCAGTATTGGTTGAAGCACATTTAACAGGTGCAATATGGGGGGCATTACTCAGCATGCTCTTTTTAATTTATCAGCATATCTCCGTGAAGGACACACACATCTCTTAATTCCTCTGATGCTTAATTATCACTTATTTTAATGTGTGATCAGATTCAAATCTTTTGCATTTATTTTTTTAAGGTCATATTTGTTTAAAAAAAGAAATACAGTATGGTATAGCCTACTGATTTAGTTGGTTTTTATCTCGCTCTTAAGAGGTGAATTGATGAAAATTGGCATAAATTTAAAAAAAATGGAAAAGTCAGTCATTCTTTTTTAAAAAAAAATCAGTCAGATTCATGTGATAAAAGTGGTAAGGAAATTAGGTAAAGGATTTTGCCTAAGCCCGAATTAGAAAAGATGAGCTGTACAGGCAATGTATAGCAGTATTAAATAATGGAATAACAATGCAAGAGCCTTCTAAAAAGAGATCTGGGTTAGGTCTACTTAGTTATATATGGACTGAGTGGATATCTGCGTTTACGATTTTGCTTCTACTGTTACTGACGCTCATCATCGGGACAGGAGAAATGATTCACGGGCAGATGTTACGTATAGGTGAAAGTCTATACGGTGACGAAAAAATTGGTATGCAGTATTCATTCTTGCGTGCCGAACCTGAAAAGCCAGTCTGTGATCGAAATCCAAATATTGACCTTTTGGTTCAAAACCAAATGCAAGCCAATGCAAAAGATGAATTTGCAGATATCTTTGGTACAACGTCTGAAGAAGATGTTCGTGCCTCTGTATTGGCTGGTCAACAGTTATGTGAAGAAAAATATGCCTTCTACGATAAGTCAATTCAGTATTTAGAAGATAACCCTTCAATACGAACTTACCGAACCATGGAAACAACTTTCTTTGGTATTTTCCAATTTGGTACTGAAAATAAGGCAGTTCTATTGATTATCATGGTGGTACTTGCAGCGATCACTGCAACACTTAAAATCCACCACATTGGTCTACGCGGTCCAAGTTCTGTTTTAGATTATCGGGTTTACGCTGTCGCAATGATACTTGCGAACAGTTTCTTAACCAGTTCAGCGATCAGTCAGTATAGATCTGTATTGAACTCTGGTGTTCCGCCAACCAGTGAGATGACAATCATCTACTGGTTATGGATAATCTTGTTCAGTACACTGACATTAATTAGTTTGTACCAATTATTCCGTGTACCAGAAAATGCGAAGCCAGGTGGTACGATTGGCATGGCATTATTGTCAGTCCCACTTTATGCCTATATGGCGATCACAACAGGATTTAACTTTACCTTTGTGATGGACTATCCAATGGGTCAAGGGATTTATTTAGGGCAGCTGGTTGAGTTCTCTACCATTTTCCTTAATTTATCACTATTCATTTGGGCAGGTATGCTGTTAAAGCAGACCTTAATTGTTGATAAATTCCTAAACATTTTACGTCCATGGAATCTAGCGCCTGAAACGCTTACCTGGTTAATCTTACTTGCTGCTGCATTACCTACAGCCTATACAGGTGCATCAGGTATTTTTGTAATCGCTGCAGGTGCGATCATTTATAAAGAAGTTTGGAATGCGGGCGGACGCCGTCAATTCGCTTTGGCTACGGCTGCAATGTCAGGTTCGCTTGGTGTGGTACTCCGTCCATGTCTATTGATTGTTGTTGTTGCATCGCTGAACAAAGAAGTGACGACTGACTTGTTATACCAATATGGTATCGGTGTTTTCCTCATCACTTCGACACTGTTCCTATTAATTTCACTGTTCTTTGCTGAGCAAAAATTCCGTATTGCAGCGCCATCAGTTGCATTCCCGAATTCCGCTAAGGCATTAGTGGCAGTAGTTCCTTATGTGATCGTGTTCCTGATCGTGTGGTCATTCTACAAGTATGCATTAAATACCAATTTGAATGAGTTCACTGCACCAGTCATGATGCCAATCATCTTACTTGTCATGGTGCTTTATGAAAAATTACGTCATGAACCAGCACCACTCGCACCAGTAGGACATTGGGATACGACATTAAGCCATACTTCGGTTGAACAAGAAGCAGCTAAGGCGCGAGTGTCAGCATCTGAAATTGCAGCGCAAGATAGTCCAGACAATCCTGCGCGTAAAGTGAGTTTCTGGAAGTCAATTCATGTATCTGCAAGTGAAACAGTCGGACATATCGGGGCGCTTGTGATCTTAATGGCATTGTCTGTCAGCGTTGGTGGATACTTAGAGCGTATCGAGTTGATGGAACACTTCCCAACGGATATTGAAAATATCTATATCGTGATTACCTTGATCGTATGTCTCATGGTATTTGTCGGTATGATTATGGATCCGTTTGGTGCTGTCATCTTAATTTCAGCAACAGTTGCTCCTGTCGCCTACGCTTATGGTATAGATCCTGTTCACTTCTGGATGATTGCTTTAATTGGTTTCGAATTGGGTTATGTATCACCTCCAGTTGCACTCAATCACTTGCTCGCAAGGCAGTCGATTGGTGATGAAGAGGTGGCTGCTGCCGATGCAGAAGTGAAAGATAAAACGTTCTACTACAAATACGAACGTTGGATTCTTCCTCTGATTGTGATGATTCCAGCTATGTTAATTATCGCCTATGTACCTTATATCTTTAAGTTATTTGGTTGGTATCAATAATTAAATAAAATAAGCACCTTCGGGTGCTTATTTTTTAATGAATTTACAATAAAGCCAGCTCCATCGAGCTGGCTTTGTTGATTTTTAAAACATCTTAATTTCTTGGGCGCGGCTTAAATTGAATAACACCAATTTCGTCTGCAACCTCAGGCATTTGAGGTTCATCTATATGTGTCGGACGATTTTCAGAATAGTTACATTCAATACATTCGATCCATTCTGAATCACCTGAAGTGAGCATGACAATACGATCCATAGCTTCACATTTCGGACATTTTGCACCTGCAATGAAACGACGTTTGATCGACATAATGACACTCACCTTCAAAAATTAGTAGCGTAGTTTAAGCAGTTTTAGTGTCATTCGTCCAACCTTGATGGCGTAATAATGCATCAATTTTAGGCTCACGACCTCTAAATTTAACAAAGGCATCAAGCGCTGTATCTTTACCGCCTACAGCAAGCACTGCTTTGCGGAAAGCAAGTCCAGTCTCTTGGTTGAAGATGCCTTCTTGTTCAAAGCGATCGAATGCATCACTTGCCAAAACTTCAGCCCATTTGTAAGAGTAGTAGCCTGCGGCATAACCCCCTGCGAAAATATGGCTAAAACTATTTTGGAATCGGTTGTAAGGTGCTGTAGGGAGAACAGCATATTGTTCACGAATTTCGTTTAGAGTGTGTTGAATAGCTATTGCATCTAAAGCAGGAGATTGTTTATGTATATTCAAATCAAACATGGCAAACTCTAGTTGACGAAGGGTTTGCATGCCTGATTGGAAAAATCTCGCATCCAAAAGCGACTTAAGGAGTTCTTCAGGTAAGGGTGTTTTGGTCTCAATGTGTTGGCTGATTAAAGCCAAGCTTTCATTATCCCAAGTCCAGAATTCCATAAACTGACTTGGCAGCTCGACGGCATCCCAAGCGACACCATGTGTGCCTGCTACAGAGATATGATCTACTTCTGTGAGCATATGATGCAGACCATGTCCAAACTCATGGAAAAGAGTAACGACTTCATCATGTGTTAAAAGCGCAGGCTGTTGACCAATTGGTGGTGTAAAATTACCGACCATGTAACAAATCGGTTTCTGCATGCCATTGTTGGTTTGCATACGTGAGCGGAATCCGCTCATCCATGCTCCACCACGTTTCCCACTTCTAGCGTACAAGTCAAAATAGAATCCACCTATGACACTGCCTTGATCTTCAAGCTCATAATATCGTGCATCTGGATGCCATACAGGTGCTTCACGTTCAATGACTTGAATACCATATAAACGCTCCACAATTTTAAATAAACCTTGAACGACGACAGGGGTAGGGAAGTATGGCTTAAGTGCTTCCTGAGACAGATTAAACTGTTGAACTTTGAGTTTTTCCGAGAAATACGTCGTGTCCCAAGGTTGTAGTTCATCTACACCATGAGATTGAGCAATTGCTTTTAATGCCTCAATTTCTTGTAGGGCAGGTTTACGAGCATGTTCTGCCAACTCAATCAGGAATTGATCTACAGCTTCAACACTTGGAGCCATCTTACTTGCCAGTGAATATGCTGCATAATGATCAAAACCTAAAAGTTGAGCCATTTCTTGGCGCAATTTGAGAATTTCTTCCATCACCGCAGTATTGTCATATTCAGGGTGATCTGACTGATCCGACGCTCGCGTGGTATATGCTTTATATAAGGCTTCGCGAAGCTCTCGATTATCTGCGTAAGTCATGATCGCAAGATAAGAAGGGAAATCCAATGTCGCCACGGCTTGATCGAGTTCACGTTGTTGACCGTATTGCTTTAGCAGTTCGATACTGCTCGCAGGTAAACCAGCAAGTTCATCTTCAGTTAATGGTTTGAAATATGATTGTGTGGCATCAAGAACGTGGTTAGAAAAATCTGAAGAAAGCTGCGATAAACGAGCTGATATTTCTGCGTAGCGTTTTTTTGCTTCGCCTTCTAGAGCCACGCCTGAGAGTTTAAAGTCTCTAAGTGCAAGTTTAATCGCACTCTGTTGAGCTTCTGGTAAATCCGAAAAAATAGGTGCATCATGCACATATTGGTAGGTTTGATAGAGCGCAGTATGTTGCCCTAATTGTGTGTAGTATTCACTTAAGCTAGGTAAAAGAGACTGATAAATCTCGCGGGTTTCAGGATTGTTCATCACAGCATTTAAGTGAGACAAAATACCCCAAGATTCGCTCATTTGGTTTTCTAATTGATCGATTTGATCGAGCACATTTAATTGTAATTGTACCGTGTCTGGGACTTTCTCGAGTTGGTTTATAAAGTGTTGACCATTTTGAATCGCTTGTTCAATCTGTGCTTTAAGTTGATCAAGTGTAATTTGAGAAAAATCGGGTACAGGCAAAGTTGCCTTTTCTAAAGTCATTCAAGGACCTAATTGATTCATTTACTTCATTTAGATGTAGGGGTTTATGGACTTTAAATCAAGTGATACATTCAATTATTTACGTAAGTGCTAAATAAAGAATCGGTGCACTTGATTATAAATTAAAAAAATAAAGCTTAAAAAAAAGAGCGCCGTAGCGCTCTTTAAAGATTTAGTCTAATTTAGCTTTCGCATTCGACTTTTTCTTTTTTACTTTAGCTTTCTTTTTCGCTTTGTCTTTTACTTTTCCATCAGATTTTTTGTCTGATTTTTTAGTATAAGAGCTTGGTTTTGCCTTGGACTTTTTCTTACGAACAGGGCGTTCACCGCTTTCATCTTTATCTTTTAGGAGTTCGACAGGCTCATTCAACATGCGATTTAACGCTTCTTGCTTGGTGACCGGGTTTTCCTTCACGACACGTGGTGCTCGACTACGAATAGCGCGACCTGCATGGCTGAGTTGTTGAATCAATTCAAAATCAATCTTACGTTCTTCTAAATTGACACCTGCAACCTTGATGCGTACTTCATCACCCAAACCGAAGGTCTGACCACGATTTTGCCCAACTAAACTTTGACTCGCTTGATCGAAGACAAAGAAGTCATCGCCAAGCTGGCTTACATGGACCATACCATCGACATATAAATCTTTTAAAGTGACAAATAGACCAAACTCAGCCGTAGCACTAATGACGCCAACAAACTCTTCACCAAGATGCTGTTGCATATAATGGCATTTTAACCAAGTGGTCACTGAGCGAGAAGCTTCATCAGCTCGACGTTCTGTTGCCGAGAAATGATTACCGGCTTCTTCTAGTGCGCCACCTGAGACTGGTGCAGGTTTATTTTTGAGGTGTGCTTTGATAGCACGATGTAATAATAAATCTGGATAACGACGAATTGGAGAGGTGAAATGAGTGTATGCCTCATACGCCAAACCATAGTGACCAGCGTTATTTGGCCCATAATAAGCTTGCATCATGGAGCGAAGAAGCACAGCATGAATACTTGGCGCATCAATACGGTCTTTAGTGGCTTCAATGACCGCTTGGTAGTCCGCTTGCGTAGGTTGATCAGGGAATTTCAAACCTAATAACTTAACAAAGTCGCGAACTTTTTGAATGCGTGAGAATTCAGGTGGCTCATGCACACGATACAACATTGGAATTTCGTGTTTTAAAGCAAATTCAGCAGCAGCGACATTGGCTAACAACATACATTCTTCAATGAGTTTATGAGCATCGTTACGTGATCTTGGTAGAATTTCTTTAATTCCACCAAGTTCATCAAAGGTCATGTACGTTTCAACGGTTTCAAATTCCATTGCATGGCGTTCTGCACGTAAACCTTTTAATACTTGGTAAAGTTGGAATAATGTATTCAGTGATTTACGCACTGTACGATCTTCAGGTACAGCTTGACTATCACCTTCAAAATATTTTGCAACTTGGTCATAGGTGAGTCGTGCTTTAGAGTGCATCACCGACGGATAGAATTCAAATTTTGTGACTTTACCTGCGCGACTTAAATTCAAATCACAGACCATACATAGACGATCGACATTTGGGTTGAGTGAGCATAAGCCATTTGAAAGTGCTTCAGGCAACATCGGTAAGACAAAGTGAGGGAAGTACACAGACGTACCGCGTTCTTGTGCTTCATCATCTAAAGGTTTACCAATACGAACATAATGACTGACATCTGCAATCGCAACCACGACACGATAGCCGCCACCAGGACGTTTTTCTGCATAGACAGCATCGTCGAAGTCACGTGCATCTTCACCGTCAATTGTGACTAAGGGTAAATCTCTTAAATCAATGCGTCCTTGACGATCTCGTGCTGTCGGTTCTTTAAAACTTTCAGCTTCTTGAACTACTGCTTCTGGAAATTCGTAAGGTAAACCATATTCTAAAATGGTTTGAGGAATAATAATTTCAGTATCAGATTTGTCGGCCATAGATTGAATAATATGGCCTGTAGCAAACTCTTCACGATTTGGAAAATCATCAATTTCAACTCGAAGAGAATCACCAACTTTAGCTTTCGCATGCGCAATGAGTTCTTTTTCTAAGGTAATCGGTTGATGCGCATTTGGATTTGCTGGTTGAATGAAGTATTCACCTTCATATTCTGCGAGTTTCCCAATGATTTGTTTGACGCGTCGTTGGGTAATTTCAGTAATGAAACCCCATGGTTTACCTTTACGGTCAACAGAGGTCTGTTGAACTTTAACTCGGTCACCATGGAAGACTTGACGTAATTCACGCTCAGGTAACAAATATTCTTCTTTCTTACTATCTATACTCGCAACCCCTAAACCTTTGTTATTGATATAGATGGTCGCATCATGAACAGGTTGATCTGCCATAAGCTGGAACTTATAACCTTCTTTCGTCAATTGACCATCACGAACCATCGCACTTAAACGGTGACTAAGTGCTTCAATACTTTTTTGATCCGCAATTTCGAAGTGTTCCACAAGGTCTGCATGAGACAATGCTTTTTTCTTATTCTCAATCGTTTCTAGAATAAGAACACGGCTTGGAATAGGATTATCGTAACGTTCAGCTTCCGCTTTGGCTTCAGGGTCGACCCAATTTTTCATAATGTCTTTGGCTTCATATCAGAAGATAAGTTTAGCATAAGACATGATGAGAAATACTGCACGTAAATGATTGCAATAAAGTGTTTTTAGTTCATAAATTATAAAAGAGATGCAGAATAGACAGTATTAAAGTGAAATTAATGCAGATTAAAGGTAAAAAACCTGAAAATTGTTTAAAAAATATATGATTGAACAAAAAACATAGAATTTTTTAAATTCTCACTTGAAGAGTAGGGACGAAGTTTGTATTATGGCGTCTCGTTACGGTGAGGTGGATGAGTGGCTGAAATCACTTCCCTGCTAAGGAAGCATACCTATTACTGGTATCGAGGGTTCGAATCCCTCTCTCACCGCCAACGATAAACTTGAAATGCGCTCATAGCTCAGCTGGATAGAGCACTTGGCTACGAACTAAGGGGTCGGGAGTTCGAATCTCTCTGAGCGCACCAATCAAGTTAATCGATGTAACGAAGTCGTAAGACACTCAAGTACGCGCTCATAGCTCAGCTGGATAGAGCACTTGGCTACGAACTAAGGGGTCGGGAGTTCGAATCTCTCTGAGCGCACCAACTTGATCATCTCTAAGATGTAAAAAAGAGAAGAAACCGCTTAATTGCGGTTTTTTTGTTTCTAGAATGAAGTGATGCTATAAATCATCATATTTTATTAGCTACTTAAGAAAGAAATAAATTTTAAAATTTCTACACATATTATTTTTAATTAATAGATATTAGCTCTTATAAAAACATCATCAATCCAACTCAGGATTGTTTGGAATTTGGATTGATCTTGTTGACCATCTCTTAAGTTGTTGATTATCTAGCCATAATTTACATTTACGTATAAATACTGTTCGCTTGATTTAAATTTTATTAAAAAGTACTTAACAAATAATAATATTCATATATAATGCACTCCATCAAGACGTCGCGCTCATAGCTCAGCTGGATAGAGCACTTGGCTACGAACTAAGGGGTCGGGAGTTCGAATCTCTCTGAGCGCACCAACTTGATCATCTATAAGATGTAAAAAAGAGAAGAAACCGCTTAATTGCGGTTTTTTTGTGTCTATTTTTTTATCTTATTTCTTCTGCTCTTCGTTTTTGACTTTCAATGCAAAGACGACATTCGCCCCAACTGTAGGGAGCACATCATGATAAGGCAAGCTCCGTGCTGCACGAATCAGGAACGGTGCTTTTTCATCTATTTTTCCAGCATTCGTCATTTTCAATAAAGTACCTTGTTGAAACTTATCAAATTGCATTTTTCCTTTAATGTATTTCAGATCACCGCCTTGAGCATAAAAACTATTCTGATTCGACTGAGGAAAGCTAAAATTTAGTTTAAATCGGAATGGAATTTGAATAACTCCTAACCCGAGTTCAACTTTAAAATCTGCCAATTGTGTTTGGTCTTTTAGGGTTTCGATATCAATAGATTTGAGTTGGCGGGGAAACAACTTTTTATAATGTACAGGCTGTGTCCATTTTTGTAATTGTTGCACTGGTTGGGAATAATACTGATACGTCGTCACAAAACGCATTGATTCTGCACCGTGTTGATAAGGCACGGTTGTCGGTGTATGGACAAAACTTACAGGGTGTTCGGTGATACGACTGATTTGTGCGATTTTGGCTATTTGATTTGTCGTTAATTGGTCGGATGGAAATTGTCCTGGTTTGAGCGCACTCGAAGAAGGCGCTGTTAATTTTTTTCGAATTGATTCAAGTAAAAATGCATGTGTACCACTTGGAATTCCCATTTTTGCTTCAGGCACTGCATTCAGAACTTTGCTAAATAGAAAACCTTTAGGTTGGTTCAAATCTCCCCATTGCGTTAGGGTCAGAAGAGTATGATTTTGATCCAATTTGAACCATTCAAATTTGCCTAGACCATAAGGAACAGGTGCATCCACAATCAAACTCGAAATACTATTGGCTTCAATATGATGCTGAAACACTATGGTCTCATTAAAGTTGAGCACTGGTATTGGTGTTGGAATGGAAATTTTATATTGAACCTGAGTGATATTTTTTTCTTGATTTAATATTTTAGCTGATTTCAATGTCGGGAATAATCCAACAAAATTTTCAAACTGTGAAAGCGTTTTGGCGACCTTTTCTTCATTAACAGGCAATACGATGGCAGATGATGTGAACTTCACATTTGGATTGGGTTGTTTTTTGCGTGTCGGAATAGATGTTTGGGTATTTGTGTGCGCATAAATGAGAATCTGATCTTTGGCGATGCTGGCGAGTTCGGTACTATTATTTTGAAATGGTTTTAACGCACTGGGTATATTTTCTTTCCATTCAATAATCGCGCTGTACGACAAGCTAGGTACAAAAATAAGGCTTAAGCACAATGCTCGATAGTTAAAGTATTTCATTTTCATCCTGAACTATGAATTTAGACTTTTTATTTTGTGTCATTGTAAATCGTGTGATGCTTTCATCAATAGTGCGATGATGTAATCAACAGTATTCATTAAAACGACAATTCGATTTCAGGTAAAGTGGTGTAATATCTTTGCTTAAGAAAATCGATTGTTGAATCCCCTATGTCTGATACTCAACCAGTTTTATCTGTCCGTTACTTCTTAAATTTACAAGAGTCTCAGGATGGTTTTGCATTAGCTACTTTTGGCAAAAAACAATTTACGCGTTTTTTAACGCCACTTGTCAGTATTGCGATCGTGATTTGGGGGCTTTATCTTGGATTAGAGGGAGTAGGGCGCTATTACGTGGCTTTAGGCACGTTCTTTATCTTTTTACAAATCGTTATGCGTTACTGGTTCTTACCTATGATGTTCAAGCGTCAGTTTGAAAAATATCAATTTGGTAAGACTGAACAAGGTATCGATTTGTTTCAAAACTCTGCCGAGCTTTTTTCAAGTGGTCGTCCTAAACAAGCATTTGCCTACAGTGAAGTACAAAAATTTGTAGTGGGTAAATTGACCTATATGCTTGAACTCAAAAATCATACAGTTGTCATTATTCCAAAACGTGCATTTGAGTCTGATGTAGACAGAACACTGTTTGAAAATACATTCCAAAAACGTTAAGTTTTGATGAGTTCATTATTCAAACTATAAATAAGAGAGATTTTCATGAGTGCAGTTCCATCAAAAATTGTATGTGTCGGTCGCAGTTATGCTGCGCATGCTCAAGAATTAGGTAATGCGATTCCTGATCAACCTGTCTTATTTATCAAGCCGCCGAGTAGCTTGGTGTCCTTAGCAGAAGGGATTGATTGGAATCGTGCATTGGGACAGTGTCATCATGAATGTGAACTTTCATTGCGAATAGATCGACCGCTCAAAAACGTTACGGATCCTCAAGAGGCATTAGCAGCAGTAGGTGCAGTCACCCTTGGTTTGGATTTGACTTTAAGAGATCAACAAGATCAGCTTAAAAAGAAAGGACAACCTTGGGAACGTGCGAAAGCATTTGATGGATCTTGTATTTTGGCAGGTTGGATTTCGCTTGATCAGGTCCCAGCATTAGATCAAGTCCAGTTTAAGCTCGAAATTAATGATCAACTTAGGCAACATGGTGATACGGGGTTACTGATTTTTAAATTAGGAGCGCTTTTGGCAGAAATCAGTCAAAACTTTAGCTTAATGTCTGGTGATGTTGTCATGACGGGTACGCCTGCAGGTGTGGGACCATTAGAATCGGGTGATCAGCTCAAAATGACTTTGACTGGCTTAAAACAAGATTTTGTGTGGACTACGCAAGTGCATTAATGATGCATCAAGCTCAATTAAAAAGGATGATGGTTCATCCTTTTTTTATGGCTAGAGATTGTCTGAATTGATGTTTTTACGAAACTGTTGGGGCGTGATGTGCATCCAGCGTTTAAACATATTGATAAAGGCTGAGGCGTTGGCATAGCCCAAATCTAGAGCAATATGTTCAACGGTTTTATTTTCAGACAATAAGCTTAATGCTCGTGTAATTTTAAAGCGTTGACGCCATTCATTGAGCGACATCGAAATTTCAGCTTCACATAGGCGCGATAAAGTGCGCTCACTCATATTCACCATTTGAGCATAATCTCTCAGTGGACGCTGATCACTGAGATGCTCATGCATGTAGGTAAATATCGTTTGTAATGCAGGATGATCAGAATGGGGTAAGTAGCTTTTGAGCAGTGGTGAACTTTTTAATTGATCCAGCAAAACCATTAAGAGTCGTTGATATTCGGGTTGATCATATTTGAAATAAGTTTTTCTGAGTTCATTGAGTAGCGCCGTCACTAAGGGGGAGCTTAGTAAAATACCTGATTGTTTGGGCAGTGCATCACACAGGCTTTCATGCACGTATAAGGTGGCATGAGAAACAGCTGTGAGATTAATACTGCTGTGATGCAGATGCGGCGGTAGCCAAATTCCGTAGGGCGGAGGTGTTAAATATTGATTTTGATCAATATGAACTTCCATTACACCATCAAATGCATAGATAAATTCGCCCCATGCATGACCGTGTTTAGGATATTCCGAATGGGCTGGATCATTACGGAATGTTAGCCAAAGATTCTCTTGGATATGATCATAATTATCTAACTGAACGAATGATTCATGTGGATGGCGTTTTGGCATATTAAATTGCCTGAATAAATGTATTTGTTGTCTATTTTGAATTATATATTCTAATTCAGTCAGCAGTATAGTGACGACTTGTTTGTGTGAAGAGTGCCACTCATGGGTGAGCGAAGAGGTCTTGACCTTCAGGCGTCAAGCTTAATGATCGTATTGTGTTTAGTCTGGGGTTTACAGCAAATTGTCTTGAAACTTGCAGCTACTGATATTAGTCCTCTGATGCAAATCGCATTGCGCTGTGGTTTGGCAACCTTGCTTGTCGTTCCATTATTGTATCGACAACGAGTGCAACAACTGTTCAATTACCGTTATGTTGTTCCTGGAATTTGGTTAGCCTTTTTATTTTCTGCAGAATTTTATTTGGTTGCTGAGGCACTCAGGTACACCAGTGCTGCGCACACTGTTGTTCTGCTCTATACCGCGCCTATTTTTGTGGCTTTAGGCTTACATTGGAAAGTCAAAGCTGAAAAATTGAATAATCTGCAGTGGTTTGGTATTTGTTTCGCATTTCTTGGCATCGCTTATACTTTTTTAGTGCGTGATCAAGCTCAAAGTCAACTCAACCATATTTTATGGGGAGATTTTCTTGCTCTAATGGCAGGGATGATGTGGGCATTGACTACGATTTCTTTAAAATTTTCAAAGCTTTCTGAGGCGCCTCCCACTCAAACATTATTTTATCAATTGCTAGGGGGCTTTATTTTTTTATTACCTTTAGCTTTTTGGACTGGACAAGCAGATGTACGCTGGTCACAACTGGCGTTTCTGAGCTTAACATTTCATGCGGTTGTCATGTCTTTTTTAAGTTTGCTGCTATGGTTTTGGTTGTTACGAACTTATTTAGCAAATGGCTTAGGTGTGTTTTCGTTTTTGACTCCCATGTTCGGCATGTTGTTTGGTGTCTGGCTGTTAGATGAGGAGATCGAAACGAGTTTCTTGGTCGGATCTTGTATGGTTCTTGCAGGGATTATGATTGTGTCTTTGCACCGCTATTTGAGAATTTATCTTGATCGAATCAGCGCAAGAATTGGAGCATTCCATTGAATCAGTACACATGGCTAGGATTAAGCTCAATTTTGATTTGGGCCTCGTTGGTTGCGGTAGTGAAGCTTGTAACTGAATCATTAAGTCCGGTACAGGCGGTGGCGCTGATCTATAGTTTTAGTGCATTGTTCATGTTATGGAAGAATGGTTTTCCCAAGCTTTCACTCATGCCTAAAAAATACCTATTGGGCTGTGGTGCTCTTTTTGTTGGCTATGAGATCCTGTTTTTAATTTCGATTGCACTCTCAACGCATCGAGAACAGGTATTAATCATTGCAATGATTAATTATCTTTGGCCTCCTTTGCTGATTGTATTTTCGATTCTTGCACGGCAATTGAGCGCGAATATTTGGGTGATTGCTGGCTTTGCATGTGCCATTCTTGGGTTAATGATGGTTGTTAATCCAGATATTCTCGAGCCGAAACGGATATTGGTGGCCGTGCTTGAAAATCCATTGGCGTACTCATTTGCTTTTATTGGCGCGGTGCTATGGCCTTTGTACAGTATATTGACCAAGAAATATGCAGAAGGTCATAATGCTGTTCCGTTTCTTTTTCTAATGACTGCAGTTGGGTTGTGGGCTGTACATTTTGTGATGCGAGAACTCTTTGTTGAGCTGAATTTGATGACATGGCTGATGGTTGTAGTCATTGGCAGCTTAATTGGCTTGGCTTACAGCAATTGGAACCAAAGCATGCAATATGGACATCTCAAAATTTTAATTTTGGCAACGTATTTTATGCCCATTTTTTCAAGTCTGATGTCGATGCTGATTCTAGATGTGCAACCTCTAATAAGCTTTTGGATCGGTTGTGTCTTGGTGACCTTAGGCGCACTTATTTGTTGGCAATCTACACGTCCATATAATCCATCTATGAAATAAGAAAAAGACCTATAGAGGTCTTTTCTTATTGCAATAGTTTATTTTTCTTCAAGTATGGTCGATAGCGGTACGGAGAGCTTCGCAGCCAGATAATCATCAGCTTCAATCAGTGCAGGACCAATACGGTTCATCCATACGTCATCTTCATGGATTTGTCCGATATCATTTTTATCAGGCAGCGTATAAGGTAATGATTTATAAAATGACCAAAAATCAAGATGATCTAAATTTCTAACCAAAACATATTCATTATTATCTGTACGTTTAATAATATTCTGCTGTTCCAATAGATTGACATATTTAGGCCAGCGGCCAATTTCACCGCGTCCTAAAATATCAAGTGCCTCCAGATCAGTTACGGTTTTACCTTGTTTTTGTTTTTTATAGAATAACTCAAGCATATCTAGAAGCATGAGAATTGGATGGCGCGTTTCAGTTTTACCTGTATGAAATGCTGTGAGAGCATAACTTATCTCAACACCAAGCAGTACGATGTTCCAAGATAGATAAATCCACAACAGGAAAATTGGAACCGCTGCAAAAGCACCGTAAACCAATTGATAACTGGTAAAGTTAGTCATCACGAAGCCGAATAAATTTTTCAGTAACTCGAAGGTAACAGCACTAAAAATCGCAGCAATCATGGCTGCTTTTATTGGAACAGAGCGGTTTGGAATTGTCCAATACAATGCAAAAAAACCAAATGCGGTGAGTGCAAATGAGATGACCCATAAAATAAACGTGCCATTCAATTCATAACCTGCAAAATTATTGCTTAAGATGTTCATAGACGCTAAAGTCGATGAAATCACAAAAGCCGAACCCAGCAGGATAGGTCCCAGTGAAATGATGGTCCAATAGCGCATAAAACCAATAATGCCATTACGCGTTTCTGTCACACGCCAAATACGATTGAATGCTGTCTCAATGCTAGTGAGCATCATTACTGTGGTAAAGAATAAAAACAGCACACCAATAATGGTTAAGTTGCTCGAATTGTCAGTAAATGCATTCAATGCTTTGTCAAACGCGATACTGGTTTTAGGCAGAAAATTACTGTAGATCAATTGTTGTAATTGTTGCCGAGCAGGTTCTAATGCTTTAATCGATGAAATGATAACCAAGAATACGGTCAACATCGGCACGACAGCGAAAAGTGTGGTGTAAGTTAAAGAGCCTGCTTGCTCACGACAATTGTTAGTTTCAAAGCGTCGTAGTACAAACAAAATAAACTGAAACCATGTTTTATTGTAGAAAGGTAACTTTTTTAAGATTTCCGCCATAAATAATGAGTCTCGAGTATTTTTTAGTTAAAATTCTGTACGTTCGTTGCACAGCTTAACCAAATTTTAAAAAAAATACCGTATAGTTTTCTTTTTTCATTGGATGATCTTTTTATGCAAGCATATGTTCTAGTTTTGTATTACAGCAAATATGGTTCAACCAAGGAAATGGCACATTTAATTGCTCAAGGAATTGAATCTACTGGAATGCTTGCGAAAATTAGAACAGTTCCACAGTTGGCAACAGTGGTGACCGAAGCAGCACCAAGTATTCCAGAGGAGGGCGATATTTATGCGACTTTGGATGATCTTCAACATTGTTCGGGACTTGCATTAGGATCACCCACTCGATTTGGCAATATGGCATCAGAAATGAAATATTTTTGGGACCAAACAACGAGCTTATGGCTCAATGGTGCATTGCATAATAAACCTGCTTGTGTGTTTGGTTCATCGGGGTCTATGCACGGCGGGCAGGAAAGTACATTACTGACCATGTTGCCACCTTTGTTTCATCATGGAATGCTGATTTTAGGTTTAACCAATGCCAATCCAGCTTTATCAAATACAAAATCAGGTGGGACACCCTATGGTGCTACACATGTCAGTGGTCCTAGACACGATCAATCTCTAAGCCAAGATGAAAAATCACTATGTATCGAGCAAGGGAAACGATTAGGTGAAGTGGCGTTGCAAATGTTAAAGAAATAATTTTAAAGATTATTTTATCAGGCATAAAAAAGTGAGCTTCTCGCTCACTTTTATTTTGAAATATGTTTTTGTTCAAACCGGTGTTTGCACTTTTTGCATTGGTAATCGAGGAAAACATTCTTATCGACGATTTCTCCCGCTTTTTTTCCAAAACGATGACCTAAAAAGCCACCAGTCACACCGACACTGATTGCGCCAACAAAAGTACCAATTGTGCCACCCATGATTACACCTAAAGGGCCCGCAACAGCACCAATGGAAGCACCAATAGAAGCACCTGATGCAGCACCACCCACAGTACCCGCAGTCGTACCCGCTGCGGAAAGAAGAACACCACCTGTTTTTTGCAGTAATTGTTCATGGTTGCGTTTTTCAATATCAGTTGAACCGCATTTTGGGCAGTGTATTTCTAAGTTTTCAGTCATTTAGGATTGCTCTAATCTATACATCCATTTATTTCAAAGATTCTAGCATTGCACTTAAAGTTGCAACATGGCCGAATGTAGAAAAACTGTAATGCCAGATAAAATAAAAAATTGATTTCAAAATAGATTAATTTAATTTTTAAGGATAAAACCGTATTTTATGAGCAGGATGGCTTAGATCTTGAACTGAATAACTAAGCGCAAATAGTGATTTAATTTTTTTCGAAGTTTGGCTTATTTTTTTATTCCAATCAAAAAAATTACCAAGACAATGAAAAAATTATTTGTACTAAGTACTATTGTGACATTGAGTTTTAGCCTCATTGCATGCTCAAAAGAAAAGCCTACTGATCTTAAGGGGCAAGATGAATCAAATGAAAAATTAACAACCTTGAATATTGGCTATCAAAAAGCGGCGCTTAAATTCATCGTTGCAAAACAAAATAAAACTTTTGAGCAGGCATTTCCTGGTGTGAAAATTCAATGGAAAGAATTCCCGGCAGGTCCTCAAACACTAGAAGCATTAAATGTCGGTGCTATAGATGTGGGGTATACAGGGGATACACCTGTAATTTTCGCACTTTCTGCAGGTAAACCAATTCAATATTTAGCTTATGAAAATGGATCTAAAAACTCACATAGCTTGCTCTTGCCCAAAGACAGCACGATTCAAAGCTTAAAGGATCTAAAAGGTAAGCGCATTGGTGTTACACAAGGTTCAAGTGCGCATTACTTTCTCTCACAAATATTAGATCAAGCTCAATTGAGCTGGTCTGATATTCAACCCGTCTGGTTAACGCCTGCAGATGCACGAGCTGCTATTGATAAAAAATCACTCGATGCTTGGGCGATTTGGGATCCTTATGCAAGTGCTGCTTCGCTTAAAGGTGATACACGTGTTCTTATTGATTCAAAAGCTTTGCCATTGGCATATAGCTTCTATTTGTCTTCACCAAAATTTTTAAAACAACATGCGGTTGAAGCCCAAAAATTTGTGCAAACATTAAATCAAGTAGATGATTGGATCAATCAACACCCAGATCAAGCCGCAAAAATTTTGGCGCAAAGTACAAGCTTGGACGAAAATATTACCAAACTGGTTTTAGAAAAAAGAAATATTCCTGCTTATGCCAAACTGGTCGATACAGATACAGTCACGGCGCAACAAAAAATTGCAGATTTGTTTTATCAACTTAAACTCATTCCGAATGCCGTGTCTTTAAAAGATCATGTGTGGACTGGGCAAGACTAAGTGATTGAACGTGAATCATATTTTTATAGACGCATAAGTATCCAATTTAAATGATTTCAAAAGCATTCATCTTTCAGTCATTAATACAATGAAGTATTAGAAAGATGAGTGCATCATGACTCAACCATTAAAACAAAGCTTAAACGCATTTCCTATTCTGAATTTAAGTCAATTTGATCAATCATCAACTCAAGCAGATTTTCTGCAACGACTTGCACATATCGCCAAGGATATTGGTTTTTTTTATTTGACGGGTCATGGCATTCCAACTGAAAAAATTTCAGAGATTCAGCGTATTACTCGGCAGTTTTTTTCGCTGCCACAAGAACAAAAAGATGAAATCGCTATGATTCATTCCCCGCATTTTCGAGGGTATAGTCGAGTAAATGCCGAAGTTACACGTCTGCAACCTGATTTTAGAGAACAAATAGACATTGGTTTTGAACTAGCAGCATTAGAACCTGAAACTGGACCGACATGGAGACGTTTACAGGGACCAAATCAGTGGCCTTCGAATTGGCCTGAGTTTCAACGCGTAGTCACCGCATGGCAACGAGATCTCAGACAAGTTGCAATTAAATTATTAAAAGCCTTGTTGCTTTCATTGGGGCAGCAGGACACAGCACTTGATCAATTGATTACAGGCAGTCCACATGAACTACTCAAGCTGATTCATTATCCCCCAATTGATCAAATGAATCATCAGGGTGTAGGGCCTCATAAAGACTCCAATATTTTAACTTTACTTTTACAAGACCAGATCGGAGGACTTCAGGGCTTAAGTCAAGGCAAATGGATTGAAGTACCATTTGTTGAATACGCATTTGTCGTCAATATCGGTGAGGTTTTAGAGCTTGCCACAAATGGATATTTGATTGCAAATCAACATCGAGTCATATCTCCAACGAATGCAGATCGGTATTCGGTTGCTTATTTTCTTTCTCCCAATTTATTTGCTGGTGAAATTCCACTTTTAAATCTTGCAGATAATTTAAAAGCGCTTGCACAAGGACCAGAGACAGATCCGCTGAATCCTTTACTGAGAAATGTAGGAGAAAACTGTATCAAAGGACGACTTAGATCTCATCTAGACGTTACAGAAAAATATTATCCAGCACAATTTAAACAACTCAAACAATCAACAACAATATCGAGTAAATCATGAAGTCAAAATACGCCCAATTTTTATTTATTATTTTTGCAATTCTCATTATCAGTGCATGTAGTGCTCAACCTGAACCTCAAAAAACAAAGCAAACACAACAAACAATCGTGATAGGATCACATGGATCGGATGTTGATATTTGGAGATATATCGCGGATTCTGATCAGGCGAAAACAGCAAATGTTGACATTGAGGTGAAAGAAATTAATGACGGTGTGGCTTTGAATCAAGCTTTGCTCGATGGTGAAATTGATGTAAATGCATTTCAATCTTGGGCGTATTTCAAAGAATTTAATGACTTGAATCATCTGAAGCTTGCTGTCTTGGCGACCACTTATTTAGAGCCTATGGGTTTATATTCTCAAAACTACAAGTCATTAATTGCTTTGCCTGATCGGGCCTTAATTGCAATTCCAAATGATGTGGCGAATACAGCACGTGCATTAAGGTTATTAGAGCGTGCTCAGCTAATTATACTTAAGCCTGATTTTAATACGATTTCTGGAACTCTTGAAAGTATCCAGTCAAATCCGAAATCACTTCAATTTAAATTGGTCAAAGGTGCACAACTCCCACGTGTCTTGTCTGAGGTGGATTTAGCCGCAATTGGAAATACTATTGCTCTGGAAAGTGGACTAAATGTAATAACAAATGCGATATTTAAAGAAGAGGTCACTGATAAAGCTTTAGAAAATGTCAATATACTGGCAGTGCGTAAAGACCGATTGAATGATCCAAAATTTCAAAAACTTTCAAATCTTTACCATCAGCCTTACGTTGAGGATTATATTCAAAAGCATTTTGGTGGTACAAAATTGGGCATTCAACTAGATCCTGCCACATTAAAATAAAAAAAGCGCCGTTAGGCGCTTTTTTTAATGTTCAAAATTATTCTTGAACAAAAGTCACTGTCCCATTTGCAAGTGATTCAACACGAGCAAGTGACTCAACTCGGTAACCTTTTTCAAGTAAAAGATCACGGCCAGGTTGGAACGACTTTTCAATCACGATACCAATCCCGACAACCTCAGCTTCAGCTTGGTGAATCAAATCAGCTAAACCTAAAGCTGCTTGTCCATTCGCAAGAAAGTCATCGATCACAAGAACCTTATCTGTTGCTGCAATGTGCTTCTTAGAAATAGCAATTGTGCTTTCTACTTGCTTTGTAAAAGAGAATACTTTTGAACGATATAAATCATCTTTTAAAGTTAAAGATTGATACTTACGTGCAAAAATTACCGGTACACCAAGTTCCAAGCCAGCCATCACAGCAGGTGCGATACCTGAAGCTTCAATTGTGATGATTTTGGTGATGCCTGCATCTTTGAATAGACGAGCAAATTCTTGACCAATTTGTTGCATCATCACTGGGTCGATTTGGTGGTTTAGAAAAGAATCAACTTTTAAAACCTGATCAGATAGAACGATACCTTCGTTTAAGATTTTCTGTTCTAGTGCGTACACGGGAGAATCCTCTAGGGCAGGTGCCTTTTTAAGCAAAGACGTATTTTAAAAAGCATCTGCAAAAAAGCAAGTAAAAAATGCCTTAATTTTGTGGACCGTTATACCCTGTCAGTAAGAGCCCGTATGAAGATTTCTTATCTTGGTGTGTGACTTTCACTGGTAGATAGTCCAATTTCGGAGACAGCCAAAAAATCGTTTCACGACCTGGTTTATCATGTTTCATCACCACCTTGATGGTATCAAACGTGCCGTACTTGGTTTCCACTTTTTCAGTGCCTTGTTTGACGAATCGACGTGATTCAACTTCTTTAGCATCTGCAATCCAATATTGCGATTTTAAACCGTTATTTTTGAGGTCTTCACGAATTTGCAATTCTGCATTTAACTCATCCAGTACACCAGATTTCCATGCAAATGAGCGTTGCTCTTTATCTTTGGTGGTGTTAATGATTTTGGCACTCGGATTAAATTTAATGCTCATTGTATTGTTATGAACTAAAATTTTACTGGTGCGACTGAAATTGGATGATTGAATCTGATTATTGTTGAATGTGAAGTTACTGGTTTCAGTCGCTGAAGCAATACCACCTGCTTTAGCTGCAAAAACGTAATTCCATGTGTTACCTGATTTTTTCAAGGTTCGTGTTGCTGACCCCAAGTTTTTACCATTGTATGCAAACTGATAAGAGGCTTGGAAGGGCGTCATGGCAAGCGCTTGACTTGAATAGCCTGTGAAAAGCACGGCTGTACCTACACTTGCAATCACACTCAAAGTTTTAAACGATTTAAATGCCATAAATATTTTCCTTTACCTTCGTATCGAAGGATCACTTGAAGTTTTATTATCTCTGATAAATAAGGAGAAATAATCAATAATCACAGTGAAAATGTATTTTTCTGTAGCTTAAGCTTTATGACGACATCAAAACGCTGCGCTCTAGTCGTCCTTTTGTTTAATTGGTGTAATGTGATCACTTTCCACTTCATCAGATTTCGATTTGAATCGATCAGTATTCATTTTGCTGAATAAAGCCATCAAATTTACATTACCAATCACCACCAATTCTGTTTCACGAAGTTCTGCATGGTTGACGTGTACTTTGCCCAATGTTTCAATGATCGAGCGATTTTTTCTGAGCCACTGATTTAAATCGAGATGTAAGAGATCGTCTTTGACTTTAATGACATTAAACCGCTCTAAAATCATGCCAAGTGGATCTTTACGAAGAATTTTTTGATAGAAAAATAGGGCAGAGCGGAATGCAATTTTCATCCAAAAGGTTTGAAATTTTGCTTCAATGACTTCGGTTTCACTAATTTGTTCAAATACAATCAGTTGTACATCTTTATTCAATTCCATTTGAATCAGCTTTAAATCTACAGAGAGAATGGTATAAAGCCCTTTCACATTCAAAGTGGCATAGAGTCGAAGCCAATCGTCGTGTAAATCAGCATGTAAATCTTCAAGGATGCTGACATTGTCGGTCACAAAGCGCTTGAAAGTCGCATTTAAAAAAACTTGAGAGACAGGAAATTCACGTTCTTCTTCAATAAACCCTTCAGCCTTTTGATAGACTTTACGAAATTTGTTCGCGATATTTGAAATAATCGTTGGCATAAGTGAAGTTCCATTACCTCTAAATCTTGTGAGATGTCAGCTAGTGTATATCTTGTAGGTGATTACTGCCGAAGGATAACAGCTTATCCAATTGCGATGTAATGTTTACAAAGACGTTTATTATGGTTTTGATGGTCAGGCGTTATTTAGGTTTAATCTATTGGTTTCGCATGACTTTATCTTATTTTATCTAAAGAACTTGCTCAATATTTAACTCATTTGTCTAAAATATGTCATCAATATAAAGATCAACTCGATTTATTCAGATTGATAAGCGCGCTGAATCTGACAGACCTCAATCGAATACGTGTCATACCATGATAGGCGACCTTTTTGTTGGGCATAAAGATGTTGGGTGTCTTGACGCCAAGCTTGAATATCTTCTAACCGACTCCAATAAGAAAGACTGACTTCATTATCCTTCTCTTGATAGCTTTCAAACTTTATACAATGGTAATCATGCATCGCTTTATGCCGCATTTGGCTAGCCAATATTACATATTCATCATCAATATTTTTTATTTTAGCTTTGAAGATGACAACGAAGTTCATTTTTGAATACTCATTTATTATTTTAATTTGCTTCCCGAAGAACGGGAAGCATAGACCGAAGTCATTGAGGAGTGTTATTCGTCATCCAAAAGCAGGTAAGGATTTTCAAAGCCTAGTTTTTGTAAAATCTCAATCTCAATTGCTTCCATTTCCTCAGCATCTTGTTCAGAAGTTTCATGATCATAGCCCATCAGATGTAAAGTACCGTGAACCAACATATGAGTGAAATGTGTTAATGGTGCTTTAAATTGTTCTTCTGCTTCACGAAGCACAACAGGAATACAAATCACCAGATCTCCGATAGGGAAACTGTCTAGAATTTCAGCCATTTCATCTGGTAAGTCGCTTGGAAAAGATAAAACATTGGTTGGCTTATCTTTACCACGATATTCAAGGTTAAGTTTGTGACTTTCTTCGACATCTACGCAAGCTATACCAATTTCACAATCGCTTTGTGTATCAATATGACGAAGGGTGGTTTCAATAATTTTTTTAACATACGCACGTTTGAGCACCAAGCTTGATGCTTCAAACGATTGTTGTAATGAGAGACTGAGTTTCAAAATCTTGCCTTGAGCGTGATTAGATTTAAATTACTCTGCATCTTGATGCTGAGCATCAGCAGCAGAATCATTTTCTGATATGAGTGCTTCTTGACGCGCTTTACGTTCCGCACGTGCTTCAGCAGTTAAACGATGTTGTTCACTGTCCCAACCTTCGTATGCTTCTACAATTTTTTGTACAAGCTGATGTCTTACAACATCACGTGAGTGAAAACGTGTGATATGGATTTCTTTAATCTTTTCAAGCACACGTAATGAATGTGCCAAACCAGACTGTTGTCCACGTGGTAAATCCACTTGAGTAATGTCACCGGTAATGACTGCACGCGAACCAAAACCAAGACGAGTTAAGAACATTTTCATCTGTTCTGGCGTTGTATTTTGAGCTTCATCTAAAATGACAAAGGAGTGATTGAGTGTACGACCACGCATATATGCAAGTGGCGCTACTTCAATAATTTGACGCTCAATTAATTTTGCCACTTTTTCAAAGCCAAGCATTTCATACAGGGCATCATAGAGTGGGCGTAAATAAGGATCAATTTTTTGTGATAAGTCACCTGGCAAGAAGCCAAGTTTTTCACCAGCTTCCACAGCAGGGCGAACTAAAAGAATACGTTGAATTTCATTGCGTTCAAGCATATCAACGGCAGCAGCTACAGCCAAATAGGTCTTACCTGTACCCGCTGGACCAATCCCGAAAGAAATATCACTTTGAAGAATGCGTTGTACATAGCGTTTTTGGTTGGCCCCCCGCGGATTAATGCGGCCCTTACGGGTTTGGAGCCAGACTTCATCAAGTCCTGTGTGTTCTTGATTAGGATCCAATTGTAATTCATGATCAGTCTGGCTGCCTTGAATCATTAAATGAATCAAATCAGAGCTGATTTGTTGAGAAACTTCAGCTTCGGCGTATAAGCGCTGAAGTAAGCTTTCAACTCTCTCGACTTCATCAATTCCACCGTCAATAAAAAAACTATCACCACGCTGACTGATTTTTACATCTAAACGTTGTTCAATTTGTTTCATATGACCGTTGTACGCGCCAAGCATGGTTTGTAAACGGTCCATTGAAACACCGGGAAAAGCCACTGTACGTCGAATCGCTGCAGTCAAGAGATTTCCTTTAGAGTCTATTAATCTATACCTCTACATTACGCCACGTCAGGTTCAAGATTCAAGAGTTCACCGTAAACTAAATTTAAGGTTTTAATCTCTGTAATCTCAATCTCTGCAAAGCGTCCAAGCCAAGAGGCATCACCAATAAATGTTACTAAACGTGTATTGTCTGCGGTTCCTACCAATAAGTTTGGATCGTGTTTTGAAACGCTCTCAATGAGCACACGTTGGACAGTACCAAGCATAGCATCAGTTTTTTGGATACTTGACTGCTTAATCCATTGTTGAACTTTAGCCAAGCGCTCTTTTTTAATATCTTCAGGTGTTAAATCTTCCAGCTCTGATGCTGGTGTACCAGGACGTTTCGAGTAGATGAAACTATAAGAATGATCAAAATCTAAGTCTTGAATAAATTGATATGTCTCTTCAAAGTTAGCATCAGTTTCACCAGGGAAGCCAATAATAAAGTCTGAAGACAAATGCATATCAGGGCGTACCTGGCGTAATTTAGCAATCTTATCGATATAAACGTCAATCGTGTGGTTACGCTTCATCGCCTTCAATACATCATTTGAACCACTTTGAACTGGTAAATGAAGGTGAGAAACCATCTGTGGTAGGTCACGATAGCATTGGATAAGGTCATCATTGAATTCTAATGGATGAGATGTCGTATAGCGAATACGACCAATGCCTGGAATTTCCGCCACTAGACGAAGAAGATCAGCAAACGTACAGATTTCACCTTCGAATGTTTCTCCGCGGTAACCATTTACGTTTTGACCGAGTAAAGAAACCTCACGTACGCCCTTTTCCGCAAGACCAGCAATTTCAGCAAGTACATCATCTAGGGGACGAGAGACTTCCTCACCACGAGTGTATGGCACCACGCAGAATGAACAGTATTTTGAACAGCCTTCCATAATCGATACGAAAGCTTTATAACCTTCAACGCGAGGTTCAGGTAAGAAGTCGAACTTTTCGATATCTGGAAATGAGATGTCTACCAGTTTGATTTTCTCTTTTTTCGGCTTTTCAATTTGATCCGTATGCTGATCAAGCATTTGTGGCAAACGGTGAAGTGTTTGTGGACCAAATACCATGTCGACATAAGGTGCACGTTTTTGGATATTGTCACCTTCTTGAGATGCAACACATCCACCTACACCAATCACCAAATCAGGATTTTTTTCTTTCAGCTTGCGCCAGCGACCTAATTCTGAAAATACTTTTTCTTGCGCTTTTTCACGAATTGAACAGGTATTCATTAAAAGAATATCTGCATCAGCAGGGTCTGTTGTTAATACATAACCGTGTGAATCACCTAGCAAGTCGGCCATACGATGACTGTCATACTCATTCATCTGACACCCTTGCGTTTCGATATACAGTTTTTTGACTGCACCATCGATGGCTGGGGTGTGCTGTGGCTGGGTAACAGTGTTTTCTGAGGCAGCTGGGGCACTATTCGGAATGAAGGTTTGAACCGTCATGAAGGCTCCTATCCTATAAAAAGGGATAAATATGTTCCGGTGAAGTATGGGGAAATCCCACACTCGATAAAAGCGAGCTATTTTACAGTATTTGTACTACGGGTTGAACAAATATATAAATCAGATCAAGTTTATGGATTTACAGTAAAAATACTTTAAAATAATAGTGGTTAATCAGCGCTTTACATAACAGAACAGTACTTGATCATTAGAGTATTTAAAATACATTTTAAAATTGCCAAGCGCTGCAAAAGAGTTGATCATGCAAAAAAGCATGTCCAAATGTAGCGACGAGTTAAAGTTGAGAAGAGAAGCGTGTTAAAAAAAGCAGTGAAGCAAAAACAGTTAAAACAATATTTAATGGGGCTGATAACACTAGGTTGTTTGCCCATTGCTCATGCGGCTGAAGAGCAATTTAATGAAGCGATTAAATTTGCGAACTCGGGTAATACAGCTCAGCTCGAATATTATCGTTCTGCAATGCAAAATGATGCGCTTGGATATTATCCAGAATATTGGATGTTGAATAATAATTTAGGCTTCCAACCTGCAACGAATATTATCAGCTTTGCACAGCGCTATCCTCAATCTGCAATGGCTGAAAAATTAGCTGCTGATTATGTCGAAGAAAAGGTAAAACAAGCGGATTTCAAGACAGCTCAACCTGTTTTACCTTATGTCACCAATCCTGACCAAGCTGAAAGCTGTGCGGTTGCGCAAGTACGAGCAAAAAATGGCGATACATTGGTGTACGCGGAATACAAAGATGTCTGGCTTACAACAGAGTCGCAGCCAGAATCGTGTAATGGTTTAGGTCGCTTAATGCTAAGTAGTCCCTTACTCACCACCACGGATCGTCAACAGCGCTTGTATGCGCAACTTAGAGCGGGCCAGTCTGGTCCAGCGATCGCAACAGCACAAACTCTGGGTTTAAACTTGTCATTAGCACAATTAAATCAAATTCAGGCAGATCCTTTGAATTATTTATGGTCTGCGACCAAAGGAACAACAGTAGATTATGCTTATTTGGTGTTTGCTTTAGGTCGTGCTGCAGATGCTGACTTGAACACGGCGCTTCAAAATCTTCCTCGTGTCGTGCAAGGTGTTCCTGCAGATGTTCAAAAGTATATGTACCGCACGGTGGCGTATATTGGAGGCACGACAGTGATGAAAAATAATTTTAATCCAGAAGTGCTGAAGAACTTTGATTACAGTTATGGCGTGCCTTTTACACCAGAAGAGGCTGAAATTTACGCGCGTCAAGCGATTCGTTTTGGTGAGTGGGAAAGTGTGTTGCGCGCCATAGATAGTATGAGCGTTACGCAAAAACAAGAAGATCGCTGGCAATATTGGATGGCGAGAGCGTATGAAAATCGCAAAGATCAAGCTTCCAAGCAAGCTGCAAAAAGTATTTATCAACGATTAGCTGCCGCTGGCGATGATTATCACAATCTGTTGGCAAAAGATCATTTAGGTATTCGTTATAATGAAGCACATGATCGAGCACAACCAAGCGCACAGGATATTCAACGTTTAGATCAAGATATTCACTTTAGACGTGCTTTTGCATTACGCAATATCAATGCTTCAGCAACTTACACAAACCGTGAATGGAATTGGGCTGTCCGCCAAGCTTATCTCAAGCAAGATGATGGTCTATTACTGGCTGCGGCAAAACGTGCCACAGAAATGGGGTGGTATGACCGTGCTATTTATGCGGCGGAAAGAACACTTAAACGTCATAACTATGCATATCGTTATGCGACACCACATCAAAATCTAGTGGTGACGCATAGTAAAAATGCAGGGATTGATCCTTCGTGGGCTTATGGTTTAATGCGTCAAGAAAGTCGCTTTGTAACCACGGCCCGTTCACATGTAGGTGCTGGTGGATTGATGCAAATTATGCCTGCAACAGCAAAAGATGTGGCACGAAAAATGGGTGAAACGTATAATCCTGCTGCATTATCCGATCCGAATACCAATATTCGTTATGGGACATATTACCTGTCAATGATTCAAGGTATGCTGAGTAACAGTCCAGTTCTGGCTACGGCTGGTTATAATGCAGGACTGACTAGAGCACGCCGTTGGCAACCAGAGTTCAAAAGCATTGCGGCGGATCAATACACAGAGTCAATACCACTTCATGAAACACGTGACTATGTGAAGAAAGTTATGACCAATGCTGCTCATTATGGTGTATTGCTTGGACAGGGGCCGCAAGCGATCGAAAGTCGTATGCCGCCTATTCCAGTAAGAAATACGCAATAGCATTTCAACTACTTTTGTGAGCTTTGATGAATCACACAAAACTGCTGTTTAGTCGTCAACACACTTACCTCCTCAGTAGTTTGAGCGTAGGGGCTTTGTTGTGTTCAGCAGATGTGATGGCATCAGGGAAAGGTTTACAAGGATATGTGCTTCAAGTACAGATGACACCTGCCATTTGTGCATTAGATCGAACAAAAGCGAAACACCGTAAATGCCTAGAAGGATATTCACTTACGATAAAGGGTCTTATCCCAGAAACCAGTCGTCATGATTGCCAAACGAGTTCATCTGCCACCTTGGCACCGCTACAGAAGAGGGTTGTTGCTAGGGTGATGCCTGATGAGCAGGCTAGAATTAGGCTGTGGGCCAACTATGGTGGTTGCGTTCCAATGAATGCCAGTCAGTATTTTCGTACCATTATTAATCATGCAGACCAATTAAAAGTTCCTGATTACTTAACAGGAGTGGATCGTAAAACAGTCTCTATCTCGACATTACGATCGCAATTCATCAAACTCAACCCAAAATTACCCAGCCAAGGTATTGAATTTCAATGCCAAAGCTTAAATGGTCGCCCGGTGTTAACGGGGGTTGAAATCTGTTATCGCACGAATGGTCAATTCAAGTCATGTGCGTCTGATATTGTCTCGACCTGCCCAAATACATTTGACATAGAGGGCGCCTACTAATTTATTTCCGCGAAGTTAATTTATATTTCCTATCAGACTTTTGTTGAAATTCATTCTCTTTTCAATGCATCTGTCAAAGTATTGGAGTACAATCTTCGCCGTTTATGATTATTAAGATTAGATAGAACAGCTATTTAATCGCATTGACTATCCTCTCAACTGGAGATAATTACATGAAGCAACCTGTTCGCGTTGCCGTTACTGGCGCTGCTGGTCAAATTGGTTACAGCCTTTTATTCCGTATCGCTAGCGGTGAAATGTTGGGTAAAGACCAACCAGTTATTCTTCAATTATTAGAAATTCCTGTTGAGAAAGCTCAACAAGCGCTTAAAGGCGTGATGATGGAACTTGACGACTGTGCTTTCCCATTGTTGGCTGGCATGATCGGTACTGATGATCCTAAAGTTGCATTCAAAGATGCTGACTACGCGCTTCTTGTTGGTTCACGTCCACGTGGTCCTGGTATGGAACGTGCTGACCTTCTTAAAGTCAACGGTGAAATCTTCATCGGTCAAGGTCAAGCGCTTAACGAAGTTGCTAGCCGTGACGTTAAAGTTCTTGTTGTAGGTAACCCTGCTAACACGAATGCTTATATCGCAATGAAATCTGCTCCAGATCTTCCAGCGAAAAACTTCACAGCAATGTTACGTCTTGACCACAACCGTGCGTTAACTCAACTTGCTCAAAAAGCTGGTGTTGCAGTTTCTGACATCAAAAACATGACAGTTTGGGGTAACCACTCTCCAACAATGTATGCTGACTATCGTTTTGCTAATGTAAACGGCGAAAGCTTAAAAGACAAAATCAACGATGCTGCATGGAATAAAGACGTATTCCTTCCAACTGTTGGTAAGCGTGGTGCTGCGATCATCGAAGCGCGTGGTCTTTCTTCTGCTGCTTCTGCTGCAAACGCTGCAATCGACCATATGCGCGATTGGGCTCTTGGCACAAACGGCGAATGGGTAACTATGGGTATTCCTTCTGATGGTTCTTACGGTATCCCTGAAGGCGTAATGTTCGGTTTCCCTGTAACTTGTGAAAATGGCGAGTACAAAATCGTTCAAGGTCTTGAAATTGACGAATTCAGCCGTGAGCGTATCAACTTCACGCTTAATGAGTTAGAAGAAGAACGTGCAGCGATTGCTGATATGGTTAAATAATTTAGTTTTCAACTAAATTAAAAAAGCACTCCATTGGGAGTGCTTTTTTTATGCACAAAACTTAACAATGCTTAAGAAATCCTTCTACATTGAACTTAGTATTGACATGTTATCTTGAACAAAATCATGAAAATTCAAGGAGCAATCCATGTTAGATATGGAAGTAAATCAAGAATTACTTTTTGAGCAATTGGGCCTAGATAGCTCACCTGAAGGGATTGATCACTTTATACAAACACATCGGCTTGATCCCAATACGCCGATGCATGAAGCTGATTTTTGGAACCCATCGCAACGCGATTTTATTATTAGTCATTGGAAAAAAGATAATGAATGGGCCATTGTCATTGATCAACTGAGTGAGCAACTCACAAACGACACAAAGTGATGAAAATATAATCACAAATTGAAACAATAAACCCAGACCAAAAGCTGGGTTTTTTCTTGGATTTCTTATAAGTTATTTAAATAATAATTTTATTAAAATCTGATAAGGAGAGTCTCTTGATGGAACATAAACCTTCCTTAGCGTTATTGTTTTCTCAATTGGGGTTGGCAAATAGCCCAGCGGCAATTGAACTCTATATCCGGACACATCAGCTTTCCGCTCAACAAAATTTACATGATGCGCCATTCTGGAATAAAGGTCAGCGCGACTTCTTAATTAGTCATTTAGTACAAGATGATGATTGGGCAATATGGATAGATGAACTTAATCAACAATTACATATGGATGCATATAAATTAAAAATGGCCTAAAAAAAGCCCCATTCATGGGGCTTTTTTTTAATGCACTTTAGGTTTGGTTAACTGGATAAACCATTCTTGATCATGAAATTGTTTGAAAGAAGGGTGGGTTCTTACTACATCTAAATCATGATCAATGGTTTTAAAATATTTATTCAGCCAATGGCGTGTAAGTGCTGATTCTTTACGAGAAGCACAAGCATAAGCCAGATTAAAATAAACATCACTATGGTTGGTTGACGTTAATGATTTTAAAATTTGCTGAGTGATAATCGCAAATTTTTCATCTTGAGTAATCTCAAAATACATCATGTAGGCTCTAGCTAACATCAGGGTCAGATTAATATACAAACGCATTGGCATTTCTTCAAAATCTACTCGACCTTGTTCAAGAAGAACAATCGCTTCTTGAAGAAAATGAATTTGTTCCTGACGAAGCTTACTCATACTGACCAGCTCTAAACGCAATTCAGCACGTTCAAAGGCAAGCTCAGGCGTATTTTTTTGTAAGTAAAGTTGGTCTGTTTCACCAATGCGTTGAATAATTAGCTTGGTATTAGATTGCATGGATGAGTCCTCATCAGGTTTAAAACCTATATGGAGGCAACTTCGAAAAAATAAAGCGCTAAATTAAAGTTCGTGCGGTCCTTAACCAAGCTGTAATCGAAAGACGTTGGTGGTGTGCAACAAGAACTTCATGTAATAAATCGCTTTGAAATAGAGCGATGCGATTAGGTTTAGGTTCAATAATATGCCACTGATTATTCTTATCTTGGAGCTTTAGTTGACCACCCCAATGCTGATGCCATTCCTCATGCAAATAAAAAACTGTCGACATCACACGACCATTTTTGCCTTGAGGGTTGTCTCGATGTAAAGCATAGAAATCACCAGGATTATAACAAGCGAAGTGGGCTTCGACTTCTTGAATGCCTAAATAAAATGCACGATTTAATTCCTGAGAGAGTAAATCTAAGGTTTTTATGTGTTGATGGGAAATTGATAGTTTTGGATCTAACCACAAAATGTGATCGCTGCGGATTGTGCTGACAATGCCATTTTGAATTGCTGCATTTCGAAAATCATCGAGATGGATTTGGCATTCATTTACAACGTTTTTTAAATAGCTTGGTGGGTATGCATGATCGATGATACTGAAGCCATGTTGATCTAAATCATCAAGGATTTGATCAACATTCCAATCCCCTGGGATGACAACTGCTTCCATATTTATCTCGCTATTTACTGTATAAAAAAAAGGTCAGCTATTTTAGAGTAATAATCGATTCTGAATGAAACACTTTTTCATGTTAAAATGATTGTTGATCTTAGGAATAATTGAAACATGAATTACCGTCACCATTTCCATGCTGGAAACTTTGCCGATGTCATGAAGCATGTATTGTTGCTTCAGATTTTGTCACGTCTTAATCAAAAAGATAAGCCGTATCGTTACATTGATACACATGGTGGTGCAGGTAAATACGATTTATCAACGTCTGCAGCACAGAAGTCGGGAGAGTTTTTAAATGGTATTCACCGTTTAGTTAAACTCGATGACTCAATTAAGCGTAATGCCCCTGAAGGTGTTAAGCAATATCTTAAAGTTGTAGAAGATATGCGTGCAGGTGCCGGAAAAGGCGCTTATCCGGGTTCGCCATGGTTCGCTTTGGAAGGAATGCGCGAAACAGATAAAGCAACAATTTTTGAGATGCAACGAGATGTATTTCAGCAACTTTATATGAATGTGCGTGATCGTCGTGCAGGTTTGCATGAGCGTGATGCTTATGAAGGTTTGCTCGGTGTGATTCCTCCTAAAGAAAAACGTGGATTGGTCATGATTGATCCACCATATGAGGTGGAGCGAAAGGATTTTCCGCAGTTGGTTGAACTCATTGCTACGGCATATAAAAAATGGCCTACAGGCGTATTTGCAATTTGGTACCCAATTAAAGATCGCGCAATGATTGATCGTTTTGAGAAAAAAATGATTAAGACTGGTATTCGCCGCCAATTGGTTTGTGAAGTATGTGTATGGCCAGACGATACACCTGTAGGATTAAACGGTTGTGGTTTATTGGTGATTAATCCACCTTGGAAGTTTTCTGAAGATGCAGATGAAGCATTGCAATGGCTTTTCCCGCACTTAAGAATGAGTGAAAATGGTGGTCATGCTGCCGTTCGTTGGTTGGTCGGCGAATAAGAATATTGAGAGATAAGGCTACAGTTAGGACGAATGACAATGACAAATATAAATAAACCTGAAACTGAATCTTCTCCAAGAAATGTTCCGGGCTTTGATGGTATTACTTTCGAAGTTGAAGAAGAGGAACATACGCAAGAAGGGCAAAAGGTTAAGCGTCGTGGGATTTATCTGTGGCCAAATCTGATTACTACTGCGGCATTGTTGTCAGGGTTTTACTCAATTATTGCAAGTATGAATGGCGAATTCACACAAGCTATTTATGCCATTTTTATCGCTGCTTTATTTGATGGTTTAGATGGTCGGGTCGCACGAGCAATTGGAGCGCAAAGCCCTTTTGGTGAGCAGTTTGATTCATTATCAGATATGTTGGCATTTGGTGTTGCGCCTGCAATTTTGATGTATAGCTGGAGCCTCCATGATCTAGGTCGAATCGGTTTGGCTGCATGTTTTGTCTATACTGCTTGTGCTGCATTCCGATTGGCACGTTTCAATGTGCAAATAGGTGTGGTTGATAAACGCTATTTTATTGGTGTAGCTAGTCCTCTAGCCGCAGTAATGATCATTTCTTTGGTTTGGGTGGGGCGTGATTTCCCTGAAATTTTTGTCCTATCTGATCCAATGATTCAGACGATAAATGCAGTCATTATTATTGCAGTTGGCTTGCTGATGATTTCGAATATTAAATACTATTCGTTTAAAACCGTAGATCGTAAACGTGTGCCGTTTGCAGTCTTGCCTATTGTTGTATTTATCTTTGCTGCGATTACATACAATATTCCTGTCGGTATTTTAGTGCTTTCGATTATTTATGCACTTTCAGGTTTCGTCACTACATTTTTGGCTCGAGAAAAAACAATATAAATAAAAAAGGAGTTTGATATGCAGTTGTTGATGAGTTTAGCGGACGATTCAAAACAGCTCAATCAGGCTCCTTTTCCTCTTCGGTTGGATTATCACGGTCCACGAGGAATCTATAAAATTATCCATCAAGGATTGATGATTCCAGGATTACCATCTCCACTTCATTATTTTAATTTTTTAACCATTATCGGCCAGCCGAATGTTCCAATGCTGCGTAATGATTATGCAATTAAAACAAGAGCCTTGGATACTGTTTCACTCATTACGAGCATTAGTCCACATATGGTTGGACATTTTCATGGTTATTCAATCATTAATGATTGCGAGATTAAAGAGAATAAATTTGTATTCGGACAAAGAGAGCAACTAGAAGGCTCAATCCCAAACTTCAAATTAATAAGAAAGGACAATGAACTTTCCGTTGATCTGAATATTCAAACTCAACCAATTATTTCGCACTTTACCAAACTAAAATTAGGTTTATTTGATCACTGGTCATTAGTGTGTCAATGCAAAGGAACAGTAACCTATAAAGAACAAACATATAAAATTGACCAGTTAGGATCATTTGAATTTGCTAGAGCGATCAATATTCCTTATCTACCACTTCATTTTTTTACCTATCAGATTATTAATTTGATTGATCAAAGGCAGTTACTTCTTGCTCATATACGTAATGGTTTAAATCAAATTGTACAATCAAGAATGTATTTAAGAGATTTAAAAACTCAGACATCTGAAATGTTTGATGATGTTTATTTCAAAGTTCATCGTGTATACCCAAAAGTAAAAACCCCTAATGGGCATGAGATGTATTTAGCGCGCGTATTTGAATGGTCATTTGAAAATAAAAAAAGAAAAATAATCGTGAAAGGTGAAAGTCGTGGAGATTTTAAATTCGGTGTTGCCGCAGGTTATGTCGGTAGTTTTAGTTATGAGGTGCAGATTGACGGAATTCAAGAAGAGGGGCAATCTGGGTATTGTGAATATATAGATTGCCGTAGTTTAAAGTGGCAAGAAATTAATAAAGATGAAAAATTAATGGATAATTTTGCAAGTATTGTGCCATGCACGCTTAAAAAATAGCTAAAAAAGCATAAAAATCACGTAAATTGAACAATAAATATCCAGTTAATCATATTTTATTTAAATATTTAAAAAAACATGGTTGCATTGGATATGAAATGCTGTAGAATGCACATCCATCGGCGGTGATGTTGATTAAAACTTGTTGAAAAACAAGGATTTAGCTGAATAGGTTGGATCTAAGTTTTGAGAATAAGTTAGAAAATAAATTAACATTTCTAGTTGACTTTCTGAAAAGAAAGGGTAATATAGCCGACCTAGCTTGATGCTGACGAAGCATTAAGAAGATCATTAAGAGATTATGAAGAACAACTTGTGTGGATTTTTACTGGTTGATTGATCGATATATATTATCATTGATTGATGGTAGAAATTTCTCGAAGTTTATTTGAGCAAATTTTTTGTCAGTAATTG